>NZ_NIBG01000011.1 GCF_002270055.1 Anaeromicrobium sediminis
AAAATGCCTGAAGATAGATATCAAAATTTAAATGGACTAACAATGGATTTAAAGAGATGTGAAAAGAGTTTTAAATCCATGGGAAAAATAGAAAATTTCCAAATTGGAGAATTTGATGTTTCTGATAGATTTCAAATGCCAGAAAAGTTATATGGTAGGGAAGAAGAGCTTAAAGAATTATTTGAGTTTTTTGAAAAGGCAAATGCTGGTCATAAGGAATTAGTATTATTACAAGGTAATGCAGGGGTAGGTAAGTCAACACTAGTAAAGGAAATGGAAAATCGCCTTGTAGGAGGGTCTGTTTATTTTATATCAGGTAAATTTGAACAATTTCAAAGGGAAATACCTTATAGTGCTCTTATTATGGCACTTGAGAATTTTATAAATGAACTACTTTTAGAATCTTCTCATAAATTAGATATATGGCGTGAAAAAATATTACAGGCGGTGGGAAATAATGGACAGATAATTACAGATGTTCTCCCATCCTTAAAACTCATTATAGGAGAACAAAATTCTGCTCCAAAATTAGGAGTAGTTGAGACTCAAAATAGATTTAATCTTATTTTTCAAAATTTTATTAAGGTAATTGCTCAAAAGGAACATCCTCTTGTTATGTTTATTGATGACTTACAATGGGCAGATTCAGCAAGTTTGAATTTTATAAAAAATCTAATGACAAATAAATCAATTGAACATTTACTCATTATTGGAGCATATCGTCATAACAAAATTAATTTACTTGAACCATTTATTATGATGAAAAATGAACTTATGAAAAATAATGTTATGGTTAACAACATAAATTTAAACGAATTTCAAAAGAAAACACTTAAAGCATTTCTTCAAGATACCTTCATAAGTTTAAGGAAAGATTTAGGTACTATTGAAGAATTATCGGAATTCATCCATAACAAGACTAAAGGAAATCCATTTTTTGTGAGACAATTTTTACAATCTTTATACGATGAAGAATATATTTGGTTTGATTATGATGGAATGGAGTGGAGTTGGGATACTACACAAATAAAAAAAGTGAACATAACCCACAATGTGGTAGAATTGTTGATAGAAAAAATTGAAAAGTTAAAACCTTCAACTATTGAAGAATTAAAAAATGCTGCTTGTGTAGGTAATCAATTTGATTTAAAAACTCTTGCTCTAATTAATGATAAATCTTTTCATACTGTGTTAGAAGACTTACAGCCTGCTCTTAAGGAAGGATTAATATCTGTTATTAATAATGTAAGTGTAGATTGTAATGAAAATAATATTAAATTTTACTTTCTTCATGACCGTATACAGCAGGCCATTTATTCTTTAATACCTGATCATGTGAAGGAATCTATTCATTTACACATTGGACGAGGACTGCTAAAAGAATATTCCAATTGTGAAGAAGTAGAACAACTATTTGAAATAGTAAGGCAGTTTAATGAAGGTAGGAGAATCATAAGAGAAAAGGACGAATGTATAAAACTTGCAGAATTGAATTTTAAAGCAGGTATGGCAGCGAAAGGGGCTTCTGCTTATAAAGCCGCATTTATTTATTTTCAAACAGGTATTGAAATGTTAAGTAGTAATGCCTGGAAAGAATATTACGAAGTTACTTTGCAATTATATTCGGAAATAACAGAAATGGCATACCTTATAAATGATTATAAACAAATGGATAAATTTGGAGAAAAAGTTTTGGAAAATGCAAAAACATTAATGGATAAGGTGAAGGTATACACTACAAGAATACAAGCCTACCAGGCCCAACTTAATTTACATGAAGCTTTAAAAACAGGTATATCGGTCCTTGAATTAATGGGAATAAATATGCCTATTAAGCCAAAGCAAACTGATATTGAAAAAGCTTTTGCTAATGTAAAAGAAGCTATGGAAGGAATGGAAGTAGAAGACTTACTTAAGTTACCTTCCATGAGAGATACTGTAAAACTTGCGGCAATGGAGATTATGCTAAGTACTTTACCTGCAACTTATAAAACAGCCCCCATGTTAACTCCCATATTAACTTGCAAAATGGTGGAGTTTTCGATAAAATATGGGAATTCACCCCTTTCGGCGGGAGCCTATACCTATTATGGCCTTTTACTTTGCACAGTAGTAAATGACATAGAGTTGGGATATAAAATGGGAAAAATGAGTGTAAATATGGTAGAAAATCAAAATCTAAAACAATACAAGGCCACTGTTTTAGACATGGATAGTTATTGCATAAAGCATTGGAAAGAACATCTCAAATCAACTCTTGATTCATTTATTAAGGGATTTAGAGCAGGAATGGAAAATGGAAATTTTGAATGTGCTGCCTGTTGTTTGGCGGGACATGCTAAAAATTCATTTTATACGGGTCGTCCCCTTGGTGTCTTAAGAGAGGAGATAGAGGGAAACATAAAGATCATAGAAAAAGTAAAAGAATGTTCATCATTAAATTATAAAAAAATATTTGCACAACTTGTTTTTAATATGGAGGGAAAGTCAAAAAATCCTGTAAATCTCATAGGTGAAACATGTGATGAAAATAAAATCTTTTCGATATTAAGTAATAGCAATGATATGGTTGGAATGTTTTTTCTTTTTTTAAGTAAAACAATATTAAATTATCATTTTGGAGAATATTCCTTAGCAGTTGAAACTGCAAAAAAAGCAGAAGAAAACTTAGGTGGAGTTGGAGGAATGGTAGATATTCCAGTTTTTAATTGTTTTGATTCACTTTCAAGACTTGCAACATATTCTACTGTTTCAGATAGAGAAAAAGAATACATATTAAAAAAAGTTTCTAAAAATCAGGAAAAGATGAAAAATTGGACCAAACATGCTCCTATGAATTTTTTACATAAATTTTATTTGGTTGAAGCAGAATTACTAAGAGTTACGGGTAAAGCTGAAGAAGCAATGGAATATTATCATAAATCTATTTATCTGGCAAAGGAACATGGGTATATAAATGACGAAGCTTTGGCTAATGAGCTAGCTGCAGGCTTTTGGATTGCTAAAAATAAATATGAATATGCTAAATTACATCTTAAAAAAGCCTATTCTGCTTATAAAATCTGGGGGGCAGAAGGGAAAGCAAAGGATTTACAAAATAAATATGTAGAAATTTTTCATGAAAAATTTGAAGAAAATACAAATAAAAATGAAACTACAATAAGTACTTTAGAGTTAGTAGACATAAATACGATTATGAAAGCAAGTCAGGCTATTTCACAGGAGATAGTTTTAGAAGAACTTATAAAGAAATTAATTAGGATTCTTATTGAAAATGTAGGGGCTCAAAAGGTAATCTTCATTATGAAGAAAGAAGATGACTTTATAATTAAAGGGAAAAAAGAAATGGAAGAAGAAAAAATAACTGTAGTTAAGGATATAATGGTGGAGGAGTATGAGAACATTCCTAAAAGTATTATAAACTATGTTAGCAGAACAAATAAAAGTGTTATTTTGGAAAACTCTATTCATTCTACAACTTTTGCTTCTGATAATTATATTGTTAAAAGTAAACCTAAATCAGTTTTATGTTTTCCATTAATTAATAAAAGGGAATTAAAGGGGATAATTTATCTGGAGAACAATCTCATGACAGGGGCTTTCACTAGGGATAGGCTGAAGGTTTTAGAAATACTTTCTTCCCAAATAGTTATCTCCCTTGAAAATGCAAAGTTATATGAAGATTTAGAACGTTCTAATGAAATATTAGATATTAAAGTAAAAGAACGAACGGCCCAGCTAAAACAAGAGAGAGATAAATTGGAAAAATATCTCCATATTGCTGAAGTTTCATTTTTAGTTTTAGATGTAGAGGGGAAAGTAGCATTAATTAATAGAAAGGGTTGTGAACTTTTAGGTTATTCTGAAGAAGAGGTAATAGGACAAAAATGGCATGATAAATTTATTAAGGAAGATAATAGAGAAGAAGCAAAGGATAGTTTTAAAACTTTATTAAATGGAGAACAGGTAGAATATTGTGATAGAATTATTATTACTAAAACAGGTAAAGAAAGGATGGTCTCCTTTCATAATATTGTGTTAAGAGATCAGGATGGAAATGTGGAAGGAACCTTGAGTTGTGGAGTAGATGTTACCGAGCATAAGCTGTTGAGGGAACAGCTTGAATATAATAAATTAAAGTTGGAGTTTTTTGCTAATTTATCCCATGAGTTAAAAACACCTTTAAATTTGTCCTTCTCTGCATTACAAATGCTAAATTTATATAGAAACACTAGTTTAAGTTCAAATGATAATGAAAAACTTGAAAAATATACAAATATTATTAAACAAAATAACTATAGACTTCTAAGATTAGTTAATAATCTAGTGGACATAACTAAAATAAATTCTAATTCATTTGATTTAAATTTACAAAATCATGATATAGTAGACCTTATTAGAAGAATAACTTACTCAGTTTCAGATTATATAGAAAATAAAGATCGAACATTAGAATTTAATTCAAATGTAAAAAGCAAGGTAATTGTCTGTGACCCCTTTAGTATTGAAAGGATTATCTTAAATCTACTCTCTAATGCCGTAAAATTCACGGATGAAGGGGATGAGATTTCCGTAAATATATATGATAGGCAAGGGTCAATTATTATAGTAGTAAAGGATACGGGAATTGGGATTCCAGAAAGTAAGCAAAAAATGATTTTTGAACGTTTTAGACAGGTAGATAAATCCTTTACTAGGAATAGTGAAGGAAGTGGAATTGGGTTAACTATTGCTAAGTTACTTATTGGAGTACATGATGGTGAGATTACAGTTGAGAGTAAGGTAGGTGAATTTACTAAATTTATTATAGATTTACCTATTAGGGAATTGGAGGAAAAATATATTTGTTCAAATAATTATACAACTTGTGAAGAAAGCTTAATTAATAGAATGGATATAGAATTTTCTGATGTATATGGTTTATAGATAGAAGAGATTAGTTTTAAAATAATGTAAAAGAATTAAATATAAAATGCCACCTTAAAGTAATCATCTTTTTAGATGATTACTTTAAGGTGGCATTTTATATACAAATTCTTTGGTCTATTCTACCACGATTGCCTTTGAGCTTTGCCATAGCCCATGAATATTGCAATAGCTTAAAGCATAAAAGGTTCCAGATTTTTTTAATTTTACATTTGTAGAGGTATTTGGTTCATCATATGCATCAGCTTCTCCATGGGCTCTACATTCAAAAGAGGCAAGTTCTACAGGGAATTTTCCTCCTTCAGGTAAATAAAAAAGTTTAAGCCATGCAATATGGTGTTCAAGAGTATTTGGATGTTTAATTGCATCTCCAATAGAAATTTTAATTTCAGTTAATTCATCTGATTTTATTGTTTCAGGGGCATGGATAACTGGAACGTGCTTTTCCCCTTTCCAATCACCAGTTTGTAAAAGTTGATCTAATGAACTCATAAAAACACTCCTTATAATAAAATTACTATATACATTTTTAGAATTTGTAAAGAGTGTTTTTAATATACATATTACTGGAATAGATGACAAAAGGTATGGATGCTATCTGATAAATTATCCAAATTTTTATGTCCTATTAATTATATATATAGTAATTCTGCACATAGTATTTTAAATTATTCAAATAATAATTTTGTAGCCATAATTTAAAATAAGGAGAGATATTATGAACAGAGAAATGACATCTTCCGAGTTGAAAAATGAAATATTAGATTTTTTAAAAGAACATATATCAGCATCCTTGGCAACATGCTTAAATGATATTCCTAGAAGTAGTCCAGTGCAATATTTTTTAGGAAATGACATGGACATATATATACTTTCAGCTGGTGGAGAGAAGTTTAAAGCAATAGAAAAAAATAATAATATTTGCTTATTAGTTAACTCTGAATACATTAGTTATAGGAAAATAAGAGGTGTTCAGATATTTGGAACTGCAACTACTAGTATTGAAGATATATCTTTAAAAGACGAGGCACATAAATATTGTCCAGACCATTATTTACACAATAATGAAGATTTAAAAGTAATAAAAATAAGTCCAAGGGAAATAGTATATTTAGATTCTATAGATAAAGGAAATAGAACTAAGCAAATATTAAGAAATGATGAAGTTCTAATTAAAGATGAACCTATGTTAGTATAACAAAAGTATGAGAAGTTGGGGATACCTAACTTCTTTTAGATTACTCTGAAATAGTTAGTGATAAATTTTGCCAATTGAAAATTATTATTCATTAGAGTCTATTTAATATATTTGGGTATAGGTTATATGACAATGAATATGACATAAAAAAAGGAGTTAACTATGAATTTAAGACAATGGAACAATTATCTAAAAAAATATGCAAAGGCTAACAATAAAAAAGCTGTTATACAAATTATAAATACATTGCTGCCATATATTCTATTGATGAGTTTTTCTGTATATTTAATAGAGACACAAGCATCAATCATAACCATAATACCTATAGTTTTAATTACTGGTGGATTTATGGTGCGCGTATTTATTCTTTTTCACGACTGCACACACGAGTCTTTTGTAGAAGCTAAAAGATGGAATGATATTTTAGGGCATATTTTTGGAATATTTGCTTTTACGCCTTATGTACCTTGGAAAAGGGATCATAATATTCACCATGGCTCAGTAGGAAATTTAGACCGTAGAGGAGTAGGTGATATATGGACTATGACAGTGGATGAATACAGGCAAGGAAAGTGGTATAAAAGAGGTATATATCGTATATATCGAAATCCTATCTTTTTATTTGGCATAGCTCCAATATTTTTATTTGCTGTAATTAATAGATTTCCAAGGCTTAAAGCTAGTAAAAAAGAATGGATAAGTTGTATGATAACTAATGGAGGAATTATACTTGTAAGTTTAATATTTTCAAAAATATTTTTCCTTAAGAGCTATTTAATTGCTCAGTTGTTAGTAATTGCTTTTGCTAGCAGTATGGGAGTTTGGTTATTTTATATTCAACATCAGTTTGAAGAGGTGTATTGGATGGATAATGAAAAGTGGAACTTTGTAGATGCAGCCTTAAGTGGAAGTACATTTTATAAACTACCATTAGTTCTTGAATGGATTACAGGATATATAGGATACCATCATATACATCATCTTAATGCAAAGATACCGAACTATCATCTAAAGGAATGTTATAAGGGGAAATCAGAACTTAGAGAAGTTAAGACAGTAACCCTTTTATCAAGTTTACCTTTAGGGTTACTTCAATTGTATGATGAAAAGAAAGAATTATTAGTATCATATAAGCAGTTGTGTAAAAGTAATGTTTAGATGTGAATATAATAAAAGCTCAAGAATAGTAGTTGTCTTGAGCTTTTATTATATCTAAATTCGTTTATCGCTAATTAAAATTATTAAATATGAAAGGATAAATACTACTCCAGCTGCTACAAATAGCATTATAGGAAATACATCTAATAAGACTCCAGCGAATAAAGAACCACCAACCATACCAACTGAATTAGCAGAGTTTTGAAGTCCCATTATTTTTCCATGATCACTTTTACTAGCCTTTGATATTAATGTTTGAAGTAAAGGTCTATACATGGATAAGAAAAATAAGAATATAACTAAAACAACTATGGACTTTACTGACAATAAATCATCAAATGTAGACAATAGTATAAGGGTTAGACCTGTAATCAATAAAACATATTTTAATGATTTTTTCTCTCCATATTTTCTAGATATTCTAGGCGTAGTATAAATATTTGCAATGATTCCTATAATTCCCATAAATGCCATATAATATCCGATTTGTAAAGGATTTAAACTTAGGTATTTTTTTAAGAAATAGTTTATTCCTGTATTGTATGCTACATATGAAAAAGAGGTTAGAAAAACTAAAGTAAGTAATATTCCTAAAGAAGTCGTGATATATTCTTTCAGATTAATATTAAATTTTAATGTAAAGGGTTTATTTTTTTCTTTAGGATTTCTAGTGTCCATATTACTTTCAGGTAAAAAGAAGTAAACGAGTACAGCATGTAAAAGAAGGCCACTGGATTGAAGAATAAAAGCATAGTGGTAATCCTGTGCTCCAATGTAACCTCCTAGAAGATAGCCTAAGGATATTCCGAATCTGGTTATGGCAGTATAAACCGATATGGCCTCACCACGTTCTTTCGTTGTGGTCTCATCTACTATATAGGCAACAGACACTGTAAATACGGAACAACCAAAAGCACCTCCTATAATTCTAAATATAATAATTAAGATAGGAGATGTGGAAAAACCAAAACCTATTTGAGCAAGGGCATAACCAATAGAAGGAAGACACAAAAATAGCTTTCTTGATTGAAATCTATCAGATAAACTTCCCCAAATTGGAGACATAGCAAAACTAGCAACAGACATGGCAGCAAACATTATGCCATACATTAAAGAAGACATGTTAAGGTTGACTACAAGCTCAGGCGTTACGGGATGAGCTGTATTTGCCAATATGGACATAAAAAACATAGCTATGGTTAAATATAATATTTTTTTATTCAAAATGAACACCTCATAATTCATTTGTTATTTATTTATTATTTACATGTGTTACATTATATTCCATTAAATAAGTAGCATCAATAGAAAGTTAAAAAAATATTAATTTCTAACTCATATAATTTGACAATGGTCTAATAAAATAGTAATTTTAAAAAGTGAATAAAAAAAGAGAGGATATGAAGGAATGTTTAAAAGGCTTGAAAGGATAAATAAAATTCAATTTGTTTACTTTAGTATTATTGCACTTACAGCACTTGCTTTGGGATTTAGTCACAATGTAATATCTAATTATTTTAAAGAGGCCTATGATATTACAGCATATCAGCGAGGCCTTATAGAATTTCCGAGGGAACTACCTGGTGTACTTGTTATATTTATCATTGCAATATTATCATCATTTTCTGATATACGTATTGCTATGGTGGCACAAATATTGAGTATTATAGGCATAGGAGTATTAGGTTTTATCACACCACCATTTGCAATTATGTTAATTTTCATATTTATTAATTCATTAGGAATGCATATGTTTATGCCTGTTCAAGACAGTATAGGCATGTCCCTAATTAAAGATGAAAACATAGGGAAGAAAATGGGCCAATATAAAGGGGTTATGACTAGCTTCACTATGATTGCTAGTATTATAGTATTTGTTGGATTTAGAACTGGATTTTTTAGTTTTACAACTAAAATTAAATGGATATTTATTATATCGGCAATTATATTAGGAATAGTTCTTGTACTATTAATGGTTTTACAAAGCCTAATAAAAGAACCTATAAAAAGTTCTAAAAAGATTAATTTTGTTTTTAGGAAAAAATATAAATATTATTATGCATTAGTAGTCATGTGGGGAGTACAAAAACAAATTATGATTGTGTATGGCCCGTGGGTTTTAATTGATATATTAAATAAAAGAGCTGATACTTTAGCCATATTAAATATAATTGGTGCATTTGTAGGTATGTTTTTTATTCCTGCTGTAGGTAAATGGATTGATAAATATGGACTTAAAAAATTACTTTATGTAGATGCCTTATCTTTTATATTTGTATACTTAACTTATGGTTTATTAAGTGCGGGTTTTGCATCTAAAAGTTTAGCTACTGTAGGAATTCCAGTTTTATTTGCCTACACTTTATTTATAGTAGATAAAATGTCTACTCAAATGGGAATGATTAGAACTATATATTTACGATCTATAGCAGTAAAAACCTCAGATATTAGACCAACTCTTTCTTTAGGACTTAGTATAGATCATATAGTTTCTATCACATGTGCCTATCTAGGAGGAATTGTATGGAGTCTATGGGGACCACAGTATATATTCTTTTTAGCAGCATCTCTTTCCTTAGTAAACCTGTATGTAGCTAGTAGAGTAGAAGATGATAGGATGGTTAAATCTAGTTAATATGCCATGACTATTGGATATTAATTAGATTTACTGACAGTGGACAAGGGGACCTTTTCCATCACAAGGATACGGTTAAAAAGTGACTAGAGTAATGAAATGAGGTAAAGGAAAAGGTCCTTAAGACACTACCTAATTTATATAAATAAAAAGGTTCTAATTTTCTATAATATTAACTATCCATTCTTTTCGTATTTCCCAAAGGGCAGCTTGATTAACTCCTGAAATTTTTATATCTTCATCAAACAATCTATCCCAGCTTCTTCTAATCCTAGATTTTAATTGAGGATAAAAATTGCTCATATATGCTTCAGAATCATCTGTTATATTATATCTCTCTAATTCTTTTATAAATTTCTCCTTATCATTTTCATCTTTAGGTATATAGGAAAGATTTAATATTTTATTCCACTTTCCGCTATCAAACAATATTGTATGATCCTTTTCTATCTCTAACACCAAAATAACTGAATTTTGAAAATGCTCAACATGTTTCGGATCTGTCCATGTCCAAATGGGAAACTTTGCTTTTTCTGGGGGATGTAGTATATTTTGAGCATTTCCTACAAACCAATCATATGCAGTAAGAAAAATCTTCGAAACTTCTTCATATTTATTAGTTATATATTCTCTTTTTACATGGTATACGTCATTATTCATTATAGTATCTAGAACTATTTTATTTTGACAAGTCCACAACCTAATAACCTCTTTACTCATAGTTTTAACCTCCTATAGCTCTAATCTTCTTTGGAGTGAATAGTATCAACTATCCAGTCTTTTTTTATCTCCCACAATGTGGCCTGAGTAAGGTCACCTAATCTAATATTATTATCAAATAATCTGTCCCAGCTTTTTTTTATCTTATCCCTAAGTAGGGGATAAAAGTTTCCTTTACTGCTCATAATTAGTGCAGATTCATCTCCAATACCGTATTTTTTAAGTTCCTCATTGTGTTTTCTTTCATCTTCTTTATTTAATGGAACATACCAATAATTAATAACATATCCCCACTTTTCTTGATCTGTAATAACCACATAGTCCTTAGGAACTTCTAAATGAAAAACCACCGTATCTTCTGTAGGCTGGAGCATCATATTTTCCGTAGTAGACAACCATATGGGATATTTAACACCTTCTGGCTTTGGAACTACCTTTGATGCTCCTTCTGTGTACCGCTTATATGCCTTAAGATAAAATGGAGCAATAGTATCAAACTTTTCCTTTATATATTCTTCCTTAACGCGGTATACGCCATGTTCTTCTAAATCAGTTAAAATTCCCTTATTCTGTCTAGTCCAGAGTTTTATTTTTCCTTTATTATGTTTATCACTCATGTATAGTTCCTCCCTATAAATTAATATATTATCCTTTAGACTTTTTAATATATTCATTTTTACAAACTGACACAATATTACAAGGCTCTTTCTAATCTGAAAAGTACCAAAACCAGCAGAGGCTATTATCTATAATTGAATAGAGTTTACCATAAAAAATGCAAAAATGGAAACTAGGGAAAGTCTTTAGGAATATGTTTTGCCAAATCTTATAGAAAATTAAATTTATATTAGAATTATAACTAATATAAAGAGCAATATAACTAGATACATAAAAAATCAAAAATAAAATTACATGTTAAATTGGCATAAAGATTGCTTTGTATACCTACATGAAATTAAACCTTAATTAAGGTTAATTTTAGTCAAAAGTGATTGTTAAGATAAGAACTATTTAATTTCACTTTGAGGAGGTGAAAGCAATATAGGAAACTTATATACCTGCGTGAAATGAAAAAAATCTTGAATTGGTGTAATAATTAAATGGAAGGAGATGAACAACTATGGCAAGGATTTTAGATCAAATCGAACATATAACAAGCACTATATCTGATACAGTATGGCCTATATTCTTACCTTTATTATTAAGTACGGGGTTATTTGTATCAATCATAACAATATTCAAAATAAGAAAAGAAACAACTATTAAAGACAAAATGAAAATAAGGGATTTAATAGGGCCAGCTTCAATTTCATTAGGAGCTATGATTGGTACTGGTGCAATAATTGGGGTTTTAGGATCCTTGAGTAACTTATCTGGACAAGGACAAACTCATATAGAAGCTATTGCCATTTGGGCATTAATAGGTTCGTTAATTTTAATACCGTTATCATACTCTGAAACATTGATTTCAAAAATTATGAAACAACCTCCAAAAGAATATATTAAGACTTTATTGTCACCTGCTTTTGGAACAATTTATGCTATTGCGTTCATTGTATTATATATCTTTGGTTTTGGTGGTTTCCAGTTTAGCGGTATTGATGCAACTATAACAATCATAACAGATAGGTTTATGGGAATTGAATTAGCTGTTACACAAAGATATTTATTTGTTGTAATTCCATTGATTATAATTGCTTCTGCAATTATTTTAACTAAAAAACATGATTTGTTCATCAATTCAATGACAATAATGATTGGTATGGCAGTAGTCATATATTTCGCATTCTTCTTTATCTTTGTATTTAGAACTTCTAGTCACTTGGGAACATTCTTTACGAAATTATTCAAAGGGTTAACAAATCCAATTCCAATGTTATTTGGTATTCCATTAGGATTGGTACTAGGGTTACAACGTGTTATTCAAACAGCTGAATCGGGCTTAGGTGCATTAGCAATGGCAGCTCAAGAATCAGATAGTGAACCACGTTCTGCAGCTATTATTTCAGTAATTCCAGCTGCTATCACAGTTATAGTTGCTATTTTAGTAACTTCATATATTACTTCCTATGGAGTAGCACAAGGCATTATTAAATTACCAGCTGATGGACTTGCTAGATTATTTGGATATTTTGATACGGCTGTATCCGTAACTGGTATGTTTGGATTAGTGGGATTATCTTTATTTACAATTCTATCTGGATTAACAACACTATTGGGTTCTTACTATTTCTTATCAGTGTTATTAGATACCCGTGAAAATGTAAACATAGCTATATATATTGTATTAATTACTTTAGCAGGCACATTAGCTGTATTTGGTTTTGGTATTGTGTTTGATGTTGTGGACTTGTTATTATTCGTTGTAAGTGGTATTAATGTTGCAGCATTAGTGGTATTTTCAAAAGGTAAATGGAAAGATTATAAATTAAAAGAAAAGAATGGGGAATGTAGAAAAAACCCTGCGTAAATAAAAGAAATCTCTTTTCTGGCTATGATTGAAAATGAAAATAAAGCTGGAAAGGAGATTTTTCCCTGTTTGGGCAGGATTTTTTCATAAAGTTGTAGAAGATATTCGGAAAGAGGTAGGTTAGTATATTTCTGAAGAAGTTATAGGTAAGACAACAGTTCAAAAGTTTCTTACTAGGAAAGATAAGGGGAGATGCTTGTGGCAAGGGATATTTTTAATGCTTCAATCGGAATAATTCTAACCAATTCAAAGGAAGTTATTACTTTTTGTAATGACTCAGTTCAATCGGTAATGAAAGATATTGAATTAAAACATAAGAAAATGTATTCTATTTTGCCCTTGTTGGAATTAGAATTTCGAATTAAAAGATTTGCCTTGAAAGAGACTTGTAATGAAAATAGTGTTATATATGTACTTAAAAGATTAATTGATGATGAAGTTTTGTACAAAAAAATATTAGAATTCTCTTATGATGAAATATGTGTAACGGATCCAACGGGAATTTCAATTTATTGTAATAGTGCCTTTGAAAAGAATCATGGGATAAAACGACCAGATATTAATGGGAAAAATATTTTTAGAGTATTAAATCAAACATCTCCCTCACATAAAGCTATCTATTATGCAATTAACAAGAAAAAAAGTTGTACAATTGAAAGAGAAACGAAAACAGGTAAAACGTTGATTACTACAGCAACTCCTGTCTTTAATAATCAGAATGAAATTGAACTTGTTATTGCAAATACTAGAGATATTACTGAAATTGAAAAAATAAAATCAAAATTAAAGGAAGTACAAATATCTTCAGAAAAATATAAGCGAGAAATTGAGGTGTTAAGAAAAAAAGAGCTTGAAATAGATGGGGGATTTGTAGCCATTAGTTCAAAAATGAAAAATTTATTAGAAGTAATAAAAAGAACGGTTAACATTGATTCTACCATTTTAATTATGGGGGAATCTGGAACGGGTAAAAGTTTTATTGCAAAATATATACATAGGATGAGCAACCGGAGTCAAGGTCCATTTATAACAATAAATTGCACTACCATTCCAGAACATTTATTAGAATCTGAGCTTTTTGGCTATGCGTCTGGGGCTTTTACTGGGGCTAAAAAGGGTGGAAAACCTGGACTGGTAGAATTATCAGATGGGGGGACTCTCTTTTTAGATGAAATTGGAGAGTTACCACTTAACCTCCAATCGAAATTTCTAGAGCTTATACAAGAACGTTCCTATACGCCTGTAGGTGGAATGAAATCTAAAACAGTAGACACTAGAATAATAGCAGCAACCAATGCCGATTTAGGGAAATTAGTAAAAGAAAAAAAGTTTAGGAAAGATCTTTTTTATAGATTAAAGGTAATTGAATTACTAATGCCATCTTTAAGAGAAAGACAAGAAGATATTCTACCTTTGATTAATCTTATTAAAAGTAAGTTTGAAAAGAGATATAAACTTACTCGTGAATTTTCACAAGGAAGTATAAATGTTTTTAAGGATTATGATTGGCCGGGAAATATACGTGAACTTGAACATGTTATAGAAAAACTAATTGCTATAACACCGGATAATATCATTGAATCTCATCATATTCGAGAATTAATCCAATTAGATAATGAATCTGTAAATAATATAAGTGTTGATCAATTGATGCCGTTGGATTTAGCTATTGAGAAAGTCGAAAAAGAATTAATTCTAAAAGCATATAAAAAGTTAGGTAGTTCTTATAAAGTTGCGGAAGTTTTAAAAATTTCTCAAAGTAGAGCAAGTAGAAAAATCATAAAATATACAAAAAATATGAAAAAATAATTTTTCATATTTTTATTATAGGTCATTTTACAAAGTGAAATTCAAACAAAATAAAAGGGCTTCATGCCCTTTTGTTTTTTGTTTTTGAAAACAACTACTTATGATTATGCAACATAAGTCATTGCTGGGTCGAGTCAGTCATGAATGACTTATGACTGAAGTTTGTAATTTACTGATTATAATTAAAATCATATTAAAACAAGTCATTGCTGGGTTGGCTGTAAAAATGAATAGGAATGGGAGATGAAGATTAATTTTCAGAAAAAT
The DNA here is from genome assembly GCF_002270055.1 of Anaeromicrobium sediminis. Classification (NCBI taxonomy): domain Bacteria; kingdom Bacillati; phylum Bacillota; class Clostridia; order Peptostreptococcales; family Thermotaleaceae; genus Anaeromicrobium; species Anaeromicrobium sediminis. The sequence goes on from NZ_NIBG01000011.1 coordinate 15,184, forward strand.
ATAAAAACACACAAAAACTATTGATTTATCCATGAATTTTCACGTTTAATGAGTAAGTTATAATAATGAAAAAATTGGTACAAAAATTGCTACATATAAAATTAGATAAAACATTTTGCAGAAAAAAATATTGCTAAAACTGTAAAGTGGCGTTAATAGAAAATATTTAAGTTAAAGGAGGTATGGTTTTGAAAGATTTATAAATATAGTTTGCTGATTACTAATTTGTCCACTTTTCTTGGAAAACTCTTTCCTTGAGTGTTTACTCGTCATTACGTTGTTAAATAAGTAATATTCTATCAACACAAGTTTTTCTGGTCTTTTGATACCTATATGGTAAGAAATAAGCAGTAAGAAATTTTATTAATAGTAAGTAAGTGTCTTATATTACATACTTAAATAACCCCCTTCATAATTGTAAAAGTGAAAGAAATTCGTAGTGTTCATTGGAACTAATTTTGTGATTTTACTTTGTGTTATAAATGTTTAAATATTGAGGAGGAATGTACATGGTGAAACGTAAACCGACGTTATTTGAAGCAATATCTTGTATTGTTGTAATGGCTGTTTTAGTTGGAATTGGTTTTGGAATTTTTAGAATGAGAGTTGAACCACTATTAATTGCATCTGCAGCATATGCAGGATTTATTGCGAAAAGAACAGGGATGAATTGGGAAGAAATGGAGAAAGCCATATCCGAAAAAATTGCTAAGGCTATGCCAGCTATATTTATTTTATTTACTGTTGGAATAGTGGTAGGAACCTGGGTATATTCAGGAACTGTTCCCATGATGATTTATTACGGTTTGAAGATTATTAATCCGAAATTTTTCCTGGTAACTGCATTTATGATTACGGCAATAATATCTACTGCAACAGGTACAGCTTGGGGATCGGCAGGTACAGCTGGTGTTGCACTTATAGGAATAGCTAGCGGCTTAGGAATTCCAATCCCTATAGCTGCAGGAGCTATTGTGGCAGGGTCTGTATTTGGAGATAAGGTGTCGCCCTTGTCAGATACTACCAACCTTGCTGCTTTAGTTACAGGAGTCAATTTGTATGATCATATTAAACACATGTTTTATACTACAATACCATCTGCATTAATAGCTCTAGTAGTATATCTTGTAATAGGATTGAAGGGTATGGGTCAATTAGCAATACCTGAAACTGTTAGTGTATTGTTGAATACACTTGACTCAATATATGATTGGAATGTATTCTTATGGTTACCTGTAGTTATAGTGATTTACGGATCCATTTGCAAAAAACCTACAGTTCCTGTAATGCTTGTGTCATCAGTAGCAGCTGTATTTATAGGAATGTTTTCACATGGATTTACTTTTGTGGATGGCATAAATTCTATGGTAAAAGGATTTAATGTAAATATGGTGACTGCTCAAGGGTTTGATCCAAGTTCAGTTATTTGGGAAGTAACAAGGCTGATAAATCGAGGCGGTATCATGTCAATGACAGGGATAGCAGTAATTGTATTTTGTGCATACTCCTTTGCAGGGATCGTTGAAGAAACAGGCTGTTTATCAGTAATATTAGAATCCTTCTATAGCAAAGTAAAGACGGTGGGTCAATTGGTTGTAGTTACCATTATAGGAAGTATTATATTAGTTTTCACTGCTGGAACTGCCTTTATATCAATACTTATGATTGGAGAACTACTTAAAGAAGCTTATTTGAAGAAAGGATTACATCTTAAGAATTTATCTAGAACTTTGGAGGATGCAGGAACAATGATTGTTGCATTGGTGCCTTGGAGTACATCTGGTGTATTCTATCTTGCCACTTTAGGGATATCTCCTATTGATTTTTGGATGTGGGCAATTCCAAACTACCTATGTATAATATTTGCCATAATTTATGCATATACAGGATTTGGAATAGCAAAAATAGATTCGGACAGTAAGATTTCTTGTGAAATTATTAAAACTATAGAAAAACCTAGTTAATACTATTTCATGATAAATAGATGCTTGTTCACAGGACTTCATACCCTTTTATATAAGAAGGGGGTGAAGTCCTGTTTTAATATAGAGGAATAAAAGGGAAGGTAGCTTGATTTTTATGGAAATCCATTGTATGTCATTTGTATTTGAGGAAGTCGTTATCGGGTTAAGTGAGTCGTTGATGACTTTAATGTAGAACTTGCAAACTTCAAAATGCAGAGGAAATATAAGTCACTACTGGGTTGAATCAAATTAAATATATTATTTACAACAATGAAGTTCAAAAAATATAAAAAAATTAGACTAAATATGTGAAGCTAATTAAGTTTTAAGTTATATAATTTACTAAATTATATAACTTAAAACTTAATTAGCGTTGGCACAAGAATTGCTTATATAAATAACAAGTATATGAAACAAAATAATTGACATTTAGGAGGAGATTAGTGTGGAGGTAAAAAGAGTAGCAATTTTAGGGGCAGGTAATGGAGGAATTACAGCTGCTGCACATGTAAAGAGTATGGGTTTTGAAGTAAGTTTATATGAGTTGCCTGATTATGGAAAAAACTTGGAAGGAATAAGTAAAAAGGGAGGCATTCTTTATAAAAAAAGAGAAGGTGGAGAACAGTTTATAACGCCTGATTTACTAACAACAGATATTTGTGAAGCCATAGAAGGAGCCCAAATCATAATGTTAACTATACCTGGGTTTGCCATTGAAGTATTTGCAGAAATCCTTGCACCAGTAGTAGAAGAAGACCAAATTATTTTCTTTAATGGTGCTGCAGCAATGGCCTGTGTCCGTTTTGTAAACAAAGCTAAGGAAATGGGAATAACTAAGAAATTTAAAATTGCAGAGGCTAACTCATTAACCTATGGTACAAGAGCTTTTCCTGATGAAGCAGTAGTAGAAATGTCTTTGTATGTTAATAAACTATATTTTGCAGCATATCCTAGCAGTAATACGGAAGAATTGCTAAAATCTTGTATACAAGTCTATGACTGTTTAGTTCCAGCAACAAATATATGGGAAACAACATTAGCCAACGGAAACCCTGAGGTTCATCCAGGACCATGCCTATTAAACGCAGGTAGAATAGAATATTCAAAGGGTGAATTCTGGTTATATAGGGAAGGGATAACAAAACATACTGCTAATATTATTAAGGCTATAGAGAAAGAAAGACTGGATTTAGGGAAAAAATTAGGATTCGACCTTGAAGGGGCTGCCTTAGGGCGAGCAACAAGAGGATACTTTAGTGAAAGTGAAGGAGAACTATATGAATTATTTAATAATAGTGAGGTATTTGCACAAATCAAAGGACCTTTAAGTGTAACTAGCCGTTATTTTACTGAAGATATATCCACTGGATTAGTATTATGGTCTAGTATAGGTAAAGCAATAGGCGTTGAAACTCCTGCCATAGATTCAGTAATTACTTTAGGAGGAGCCTTATTAGAAAGAGACTTCTATGATGAAGGCATTTCATTAGAAAGTTTAGGTTTGGGTGGAATGAATATTGAAGAATTAGTTCAAACTGTTAGTTAGACTGTAGAGTGTCTTATATTAATACATAACTTATTATTTAAGCTAATAAGCCCCGTTAAAGTAAAGGTCAGAGATGTAGGAATTCATAATTGTAGAATCAAAAACGAGGGGTCGATGACGGTTCCATCTGTCATAAATAATATTGTTAAAATTTTTAACACCGCTATTTTCTAGAAAGATATTAGATTGTAGCGGTCTTTTTTTGTAAATTATTGCTCGGATAAAATCTGATGAAAAAAGGAATATAATTTGTCTAAGGATTTAGTTTTACAATTATAAAAAAAGGAAACGTTTCCAATAAAAAAACATGAAAAAACATAGAATATTACCTCTTTTACATAAATATAATGTTCAATAAATGATTTTTTACATTTAAGTTAAATATTGAAATATCATAGAGGAGGTATAAAGGTGTTAAGACAAAAAAAAGAAGTAGTTGCAATGGTTTTGGCAGGGGGACAAGGCTCTAGATTAAAAGAAATGACTGAGAATATTGCAAAACCAGCTGTGGCTTTTGGAGGTAAATATAGAATTATTGATTTTACTTTGAGTAATTGTTCAAATTCAGATATGGAAGCTGTTGGAGTGCTTACACAATATCAGCCCTTTGAACTGAATGCTCATATAGGCAATGGTAGTCCGTGGGATCTTGACAGGATACATGGCGGTGTAAGTGTATTACCTCCTTATGTAGGGCGTGATGGAGGAAGATGGTATAAAGGAACAGCAAATGCCATATACGAAAATATGGATTTCATTGATTCCTATGAGCCTGATTATGTCCTTATTTTATCTGGGGACCATATTTATAAGATGGACTACTCAATGATGTTAGAATATCATAAGGAAAAGGGGGCAGAGGCCACTATATCCGTTATAAAAGTTCCATGGGAAGAAACCTATAGATTTGGAATAATGAATGTAGATGAGGATAATAGGATTTATGAATTTGAAGAAAAACCTAAAAATGCAAAAAGCAATTTGGCCTCAATGGGAATATATATATTCGATTGGAAGGTTTTAAAGGAATATTTAGTAGAAGATGAAAAGGATGAAAATTCCAAAAATGATTTTGGGAAAAATATAATTCCTAAAATGGTAGATAGTGGACTTAAAGTTTATACATATAACTTCGATGGCTACTGGAAGGATGTTGGAACAATTGAAAGTTTTTGGGAAGCAAATATGGATTTATTAAAGGACGATAGTAAGCTTGATTTGTATGATCGTAAATGGAAGATTTATTCTGTTAATCCCCATACTCAACCACATTATATAAGTAGCAGCGGAGAGGTTAAAAATTCACTTTTAAATGAAGGTTGTATAGTACATGGTAAAGTTGAAGGTTCTGTACTTTTTACTGGAGCTTATGTAGGAGAAAATGCAAAGGTAATAGATTCAGTAATTATGCCTGGTGCTAAGATAGAAGATTATGCAATTATTGAAAAGACTATAGTTATGGAAGATACCGTTATAAAGGCAGGAAGCAAAATTGGAGATAAGGATTCAGCTGAGGTGGAGGTAATAAATAAAAATAACAATTCACATTAATGAGTAAAAAAGGGGGATATATAGGATGAAAGATTTAATGGGAATCATCAACTTAAGTGAAAATGAAGAAGAAATCAAAGAGATAACCTATAACAGACCTACGGCTACTGTTCCAATAGGAGGAAGATATAGAGTTATAGATTTTATATTATCAAATATGGTGAATGCTGGTATACATAATATATCTATATTTACTCAAGGTAAAAGCCGTTCTTTAATGGATCACATAGGAACTGGAAAACCTTGGGATTTAGATAGAAAAAATGATGGATTATTTGTTTTAAATCCTGTTGTTAACGTAAATGATGTAATTACGCATAAAGGAGATTTAGAGAATTTTAAAAATCATTTAGATTATATTAAATATAGCAATCAAGAATATGTACTTTTATCAAGAAGTTACATGATATGTAATATAGATTTTAAAGAAGCTCTTCAATATCACAAAGAAAGTGGATCAGACATAACTATTGTTTACAAAAAAATGATAAATAATAACAAAAGATTTTTAGGACGCAATAGTTTGAACATTGATGAAAACGGAAGAGTTATAAGTATAGGCCGTAATGCAGGTAACAGAAGATACTACAATATATCTATGGAAATGTATTTAATGAAAAAGGAATTATTTTTGGATATTATTCAAGATAGCTTAACATTGGGTGACAGCCAATATTTAAAACAAGCTATATTCCAAAGATTAGACACTTTAAATGTTAACGGATATCCATACGAAGGATATTTAGCATGCATTAATTCTATTCAGAACTATTATGAAACTAGTATGGACATTTTAGATATAGATGTTTCAAGGGAGCTGTTCCACAAAAGAGGCTCAATATATACGAAGACTAAAGACGAACCACCAGCAAAATATACAGATGACTCTAAAGTGAGTAACTCTGTAGTTGCAAATGGTTGTATTATAGAAGGCATAGTTGAAAATTGTATCATTGGTAGAGGGGTAAAGATTAAAAAGGGTGCTGTTGTAAAGGACAGTATTATTATGCAAAAAAGTATAATAGAGGATGGATCATATATAAAGAATGCAATATTAGATAAATATGTACATATAACTGAAAATAACATGCTTGCTGGGGATAGAAAAAATCCATTAGTTATTAAGAAAGGAATAAAGATTTAGTATTTCAATAACAGTTAGGGGGATAATACCAATGCTAAAAATACTTTATGTTGCTTCAGAGGCAGTGCCCTTTATAAAAACGGGAGGTCTTGCAGATGTTGCCTTCTCACTTCCGAAGGCACTTCGTAAACTTGATGTGGATATAAGGGTAATTGTTCCAAAATACAAAGAAATAAAGGAGCAGTTCACAGAAAAAATGAAGCATTTAATTAGCTTTCAAGTTCCTGTTGCCTGGAGAAGACAACATTGTGGAATCGATTATTTGGAATATGAAGGAGTACCCTTTTATTTTGTAGACAATGATTACTATTTTAAAAGAGATGGATTATATGGTCATTATGATGATGGAGAAAGATTTTCCTATTTTTGTAAGGCTGTACTTGAATCTATGGAAAATATAGACTTTGTGCCGGATGTTATACATTGTAATGACTGGCACACAGGGATGATACCTGTATTATTAAATGAGCACTATAAAAAATATGGGAAATACGACCACATAAAAACTATTTTTACTATACATAATCTAAAATATCAAGGGGTATTTCCTGAGGAAATATTAGAAGACGTTCTAGGTCTTGGAATGGAATATTATGATGAAAATGCCCTTGAATTTTATGGCGGAGTAAGTTTTATGAAAGGCGGTATTAAATATTCCAATTTAGTTACTACAGTAAGTGAGACCTATTCTAATGAAATACAATATCCTTTCTTTGGAGAAAGGCTTGATGGACTTTTGAGACATAGGAAAAATGATTTGCATGGTCTAGTAAATGGAATTGATTACGATATTTACGATCCAAGTAAGGATGAAAATATATTTGAAAAATTTAGTTTCAATTCTATAGAAAAAAAGCAAGAAAACAAAATAAGACTGCAAGAAAATCTAAACCTACCAAAAAGAAAAGATGTGCCTATGATATCAATGGTTTGTAGACTAGCAAATATGAAAGGATTAGATTTAGTATTACATATTTTAGAGGACCTATTATGTGAAGATGTTCAATTAGTAATATTAGGTACGGGAGATGAGCATTATGAATCTAAATTGAAGGAAATTGAACATAAATATCCAGAAAAACTATCTGCAAATATTCTTTTTGATGAGGGATTAGCACATAAAATATACGCAGCTTCAGACACATTTTTAATGCCTTCCTTATTTGAACCCTGCGGACTTGGCCAGCTTATAGCTCTAAGGTATGGATCTGTGCCTATAGTAAGGGAAACAGGTGGATTAAATGACACAATTAAATCCTTTAGTGAATATACTGGAGAGGGTAATGGTTTTAGTTTTACTAATTATAATGCCCATGACATGCTTTATACAATAAAGACAGCTTTAAAATTATATAGAAACAATGAAACATGGGAAAAAATCGTAAAAAATGCCATGAGTGAGGACTACAGTTGGAATAACTCAGCCAATACATATAAGAAATTATATCATAAAATATATTAAATAAAATGGCAAAAGAAATTGTGAAAGTTTATCTTCACTATATGAAATAGGAGGGGTATATGAGGTTAAGCAAAAACAAATTTAAAGAGGATTTAATCAAAAAGCTTGAAAAGGAACGAGCAACTAATATAGATGAAGCTTCCGAGTTAGATATATATTATGCCCTTGGCAGTTTAATAAGGGATTATATAGCTGAGAATTGGTTAAGAACTAACGAAGAATATATAAAAAATGCTAAAAAGCAAGTATACTATTTTTCAATGGAGTTTTTAATGGGAAAGCTTCTTGTAAATAACCTCATGAACTTAGGAATAAAACATATTTGTGAAGAGGCACTAAAGGAATTAAATATGGATTTAGATAAAATTGAAGAGTTGGAAAAGGATCAAGGCCTAGGAAATGGAGGCTTAGGAAGGTTGGCTGCATGTTTCATGGACTCGATGGCTTCCATAGGAGTTCCAGGCCATGGATGCGGTATAAGATATAGATATGGACTTTTTGAACAGAGAATAATAGATGGTTATCAGGTTGAGTTTCCCGATAAATGGCTGCAAAATAAAAATGTATGGGAAATTAGAAGAAAAGAAAGGGCAGTTGAAGTAAAATTTGGGGGGAATGTTAGGGTCATAGAAGAAAATGGAAAGCTAGACTTTATTCATGAAAACTATGAATCCATATTAGCTGTACCCTATGATACACCTGTAGTAGGATATAAAAATAAACTGGTAAATACCCTAAGACTTTTTAGTGCTGAAGCCATAAAAAAGGATTTTGACTTTTCTTATTTTAACAGGGGTCAATATATGAAAGCCTTTGAGTATAAGCATTCAGTAGAGGCCATTTCTGAGGTCTTATATCCAAATGATGCCTTTGAAGCTGGAAGAAATCTTAGGCTTAAACAAGAATACTTTTTAGTTTCTGCAGGAATTCAGAGTATAATGAGGACCTATAAAAGATTAGGAAAGTCTATAGATGATTTTCATGAATACATTGCAATTCATATAAATGATACCCATCCTGCTCTAGCAATACCAGAGCTTATGAGAATATTGATGGATGAAGAAGGACTAGGGTGGGATGAGGCTTGGAGGATAACTACAAATACTATATCTTATACTAATCATACTATCATGTCAGAGGCCTTAGAAAAATGGGATGTAGATATGTTTAAAAATCTTTTACCTCGTATATATATGATAGTAGATGAAATAAACGAAAGATTTTGTAGAGAACTTTGGAATAACAAGTATCATGGTGACTTTGAAAAAATTTGCCAAATGGCTGTAATAGCTCACAATGAAATTAGGATGGCCCATCTTGCAATTGTAGGAAGTCATAGTATAAATGGAGTAGCTAAGCTCCATACGGAGTTGTTGAAAAAACAAGAACTTAAGGAGTTTTACCAGTATTACTCCTACAAATTTAATAATAAGACCAATGGAATAAGTCATAGACGATGGCTTCTTAAAGCAAACCCAGAGTTATCAAAACTCATTAATGACACCATTGGAAAAGGTTGGATAAATTTGCCGAATCAACTGAGTAAACTATTAAAGTATAAGGATGATCCAGTTTTTAAAGAAAAAGTTCATGAAATAAAACAGAAGAATAAAATAAAGCTTGCAAATATGATAAGGGAAAAACATGGAATAGAAGTAGACCCCAATTCCATATTTGATATCCATGCTAAAAGGCTCCATGAGTATAAAAGACAACTTCTTAATGTATTTCATATAATGAATTTATATAATAAATTAATAGAAAATCCAGAACTAGATATTTATCCAAGAACATTTATATTTGGAGGAAAGGCAGCTTCATCCTATTTTATGGCAAAGCAAGTTATTAAATTAATAAACACCCTAGCATATAAAGTGAACAATGATAAAAGAATAAAAGACAAAATCAAGATTGTGTTTATGGAGAATTATGGTGTGACCTTGGCAGAACATATGATTCCAGCAGCAAATGTAAGTGAACAGATATCTACTACAACAAAGGAAGCTTCAGGAACGGGAAACATGAAATTCATGATGAACGGTGCAATTACTATAGCTACCCTAGATGGAGCTAATATTGATATAAAAAATGCAGTTGGTGAAGAAAACATAGTAATATTTGGATTAAATGAGAAAGAATTTTTAGAGCTTTATAGGAATGGAACCTATAACTCTATAGAATTATGTAATACTGACATAAGATTGAAAAAAATATTAAATCAATTAAGGGGTGGATTTTTCCCTGTTAAGGATGACGAATTTTCTATAATATATCATTCACTTACTAAGCATAATGATGAATTCTTTGTTTTAAAGGATTTTGACTCCTATGTAAAGGCACAGGAAAGAATAGATAAGCTTTATAGAAACATTTCTAAATGGACAGAAATGTCTATAGTAAATATTGGATCTTCGGGAATCTTTTCCAGTGATAGGACCATATGTGAATATGCTACAGGAATATGGAAAACTAATTTATGTGATAGACATTATTAAAAATAGGAAAGGAATTTTATATGGTAGATAAGGTGGATTTAGATAAATATATCTACAAAGGTAATGATTTAGGAGCTACTTACCATAAGGATTATACTATGTTTAAAGTTTGGGCTCCAACCCAAAAGAACATGAAAGTTATTATTTATGATAATTATAGTGACATAAATGGTCAAACATATCCTATGACTAAAGCGGAGAATGGAGTATGGGAGTTAAAGCTAAAGGGGGATTATAAAAACAAATATTATAATTATATCCTCAAAGATGGTATGTATGAAAGAGAGATTACTGATCCCTATACTAAAGGAGCTACTGCTAATGGTCAAAAAGGAATGGTTGTAGATTTTTATTCAATAAATCCAAAGGGCTGGGAAAACCATAAAATGCCTAAGGTCATAAAATCAGCCCAGTCGGTAATATACGAAACCCATATTAGGGATTTTTCAGTCCATAAATCATCAGGTATGAAAAATAAAGGGAAATATCTTGGATTATCAGAAACTGGAACAAAAAATTATGCTGGATTGGCAACGGGTGTTGATTATTTGAAGGAATTAGGAATTACTCATATACATTTATTGCCAATTTTTGATTTTGCTAGTGTTGATGAAACAAACCCAAAGGAATATAACTGGGGGTATGATCCTCATCTTTATAATGTACCAGAGGGATCCTATTCTACAAATCCCTATGATGGAAGATCAAGAATCCAAGAACTGAAAAAAATGATAATGGCCCTTCATGAAAATGATATAAGGGTTATTATGGATGTAGTATATAATCACACCTATGAATCCCATAATACTCCTTTTAATATACTTGTTCCAAAGTATTATTATAGAACAGATAAAAATGGTAATTTTACAAATGGTTCAGGTTGCGGAAACGAAATAGCCTCAGAAAGACCAATGGTTAGAAAGTTTATAATGGATTCCTTGAAATTTTGGGCTACAGAATACAAAATAGATGGATTTAGATTGGACCTTATGTCCCTTTACGATAAAGACACAATTAAAGAAATTGAACGAGAATTGAAAAAAATAAATTCTAATATTCTAATTTATGGTGAACCTTGGACAGGAGGCCCTTCAGCTTTAGAGTTTAAATATCAATTTAGAAAGGGAAGCCAAAGAGGTATGGGAATTTCCTTATTCAACGATGATTTTAGAAATGCCATAAAAGGAGATAATGATGGAATAGGCCTAGGATTTGCAACTGGAGGATTAGGATTAGAAAATGAAATAAAAAAGGGGATTGTAGGAAGTATATATTATAATGAAAAAATAAATGGCTTTGCTCAACAGCCTATAGAAACAATAAATTATGTAAGCTCTCATGATAATCTCACACTTTACGACAAGATAGAAAAGGTTAGGGCTTATGCTACCCATGAAGAAAAAGTTAAAATCAATAGATTGGCGTTGTCTATAATTTTAACATCACAGGGAATAGCATTTTTACAAGGTGGAACAGAAATATTGAGAACAAAAAAGGGCAATCACAACAGTTATAATGCTGGAGATGAAGTAAACAGTATAGATTGGGATAAAAAAACTGAGTATTTAGATAACTTTAATTACATGAAGGGGTTAATAAGGCTAAGGAAAAAACAAAAAGTCATGATGCTAGAGAAAGCTGAAGACGTAAGAAGATATATGAGGTTCATAGATTCTCCAAGTAAATCTGTTGCCTATCTTTTAAATTCACAGTATACAGAGGACTATAGGCACATACTTGTTATACACAATGCTAATTTAGGAGAAATAACAATAAAACTTCCCTTTGATGGTCAGTGGAAAGTAATAGCCAATGAATATGAGGTTAATGAACATGGAGTATCAAAGGGCAATAAAAACTTTATCCATGAAGTAAAGGTTAGTCCCTTATCAACCTATATACTTCACAAATAAGTAAACGGGAGGGGATTAAATGGGAGATTTGTTTAGGGGGTATTTGCCTCCTAGTTCCTTTGATATACATCTTTTTCACGAAGGTAATAGTTTTAGAAGCTATAAATTTTTAGGTGCACATTTAACAGAATATGAAGGAATCAAAGGAGTAAGCTTTACACTATGGGCGCCAAAGGCTAAGGAAATAAGAGTCGTGGGAGATTTTAATGGATGGAATGGAACAGGATTTTCCATGAAAAAGATTGAAGACTCAGGTATGTGGAATATATTTATATCGGAAATTAATGAAGGAGATATATACAAATATGAAATATACACTATAGATGGTAGAGTTATATTAAAATCTGATCCCTATGGATTTTATTCAGAATTAAGACCAAATACGGCCTCTAAAGTAGTAAGTCTAGATAATTACCATTGGGATGATTGGAATTGGCTAAAAAATAGAGATGGAAGTTATAATAAACCAATGAATATATATGAACTACACTTAAGTTCTTGGAAGAAAAAGTCAAGTGATGAGTTTTACAAATATGATGAGATAGCTGAGGAAATAATAGATTATGTAAAGGAAATGGCATATACTCATATAGAAGTACTGCCACTGAATGAACATCCCTTTGATGGGTCATGGGGATATCAAGGGACGGGATATTATAGTATAACCAGTAGATATGGAGAGCCTAAAGATTTTATGTACTTTGTAGATAGATGCCACCAAGAAGGAATAGGAGTAATATTAGATTGGGTACCCTGTCATTTTTGCAAGGATGATCATGGATTATATAGATTTGAAGGATTTCCCCTATATGAGTATGATGACCCAATAATGGCAGAAAACATTGAATGGGGTACTGCATTATTTGATTATACAAAACCTGAAGTAATTAGTTTTTTAATATCAAACGCAATTTTTTTGTTTGATATGTATCACATAGATGGACTTAGGGTTGATGCTGTATCCTATATGCTTAATTTAGACCATGGAAGAAAAGAAGGAGAGTTTAAACTAAATAAATATGGTGGGAAGGAAAATATTGAGGCCATAGAGTTTTTAAAAAAGCTTAATGAAGCTGTTTTTAAGTATTTTCCAAATGTATTAATGATTGCCGAGGAATCTACTGCTTGGCCCTTGGTAACAGGTCCTACACATTTAGGAGGACTGGGATTTAACTATAAATGGAATATGGGATGGATGAATGACATGCTAAAGTATATGGAAATGGATCCTATATATAGAAAGTATCATCATAATTTGATAACTTTTTCCTTTATGTATGCCTTTTCAGAAAATTACATACTTCCACTGTCCCACGATGAGGTAGTGCACGGAAAAAAATCTCTTCTAGGCAAAATGTCTGGAGATTATCGGACTAAATTTGGCAACTTGAGATTATTATACTCCTATATGATAGGCCACCCAGGTAAAAAGCTATTGTTTATGGGCGGAGAATTTGGGCAATTTATTGAGTGGGATTATAAAAAGGAATTAGATTGGTCTCTATTTGACTATCCTATGCATGAAAAGCTTCAAGATTTTCTAAAAAGACTTAATAGAATTTATACTGAAGAAAAAGCATTATATGAACTTGACAGCCAGCAGGAAGGATTTTCGTGGATAGACCATCAAAACAGTGAAGAAAGTGTCATAGCCTTCATGAGAAAAGGAAAGAAGGAAAAGGAATTCATAATAATTGTTTGTAATTTTACTCCTGTACCAAGATACAACTACAAAATAGGAGTTCCTTATGAAGGAGAATACATAGAAGTTCTTAATAGTGATTTAGAGGAGTATGGTGGTTGGGGAGTTAACAATGAAGGAATTATAAAATCATATGGTGAAAACTGGCATAATCAACCATATTCTATAGAAGTTAAGATTCCACCTTTGGGAACTTTGTTTATTAAAATGAAAAAGGAAAATGACACTAATGATGATTCTATGGGTAGTAAAAACTTACTAATTTCCACTAAACTATAAAAGGAACGGTCATAGATCGTTCCTTTTATAGTTTTAAATATCATAACTAATGGTAATTTTATGTAATAAGTAAATATATGATATAATGTACTTATTATAATGAAAAAAGTGGTGATATGAATATGGCTGAAAATGATCATAGTATTAATAATAGTTTAGATAAAGCATTAGGGCTTTTAAAATATTTTACTGTAGAGAATCCAGTCAGAGGGTTAAGTGAAGTAGCGAGGTTATCATCTATTCCCAAGGCTACTGTATATAGGCTATTCAATACTTTTGAAAAAAATGGATATCTTATGAAGGTAGATATAAGAGGGAAACAGAATCAATATAAATTAGGTATAAAGTTTCTTGAATTAGGTACAATTGTTTCAGAATCTATAGAAATAAAAGAAGTTGCCCTACCTTTTATGAAATGGTTAAGAGATGAACTCAATGAAGATGTACAATTAGTTATAAGAGAGAAAAATCATGCAATTTACATTGAAAAATTAATCTGTACACATCCTATAAGACTCTTTACGAAAATAGGAAGAACAGCATCTTTTAATGCAGGGGCTTGTCCGAGAGCCTTATTATCATTTTTAGAAGATGATGAAATTAAAGAAATATTAGACAGTGAAAATCTAATAAAATATACAGAGAATACGGTCGTAGATGAAGATAGGTTATGGGAAGTAATTAGAGAAAGTAGAAAAAAAGGATATACTATTAGCTTAGGAGAAATGGAACCCCAAACTATAGGAGTAGGTGCACCTATATTTGATTATACTGGAAAGGTAATTGCATCTATTAGTACAGCAGGACCAGAGCTGCGGTTTAAAAAAGAAAGGTTTGATATAATTATAGAGAAAACAAAAAAAGCAGCTGGAGATATTTCAAGACAATTAGGATATATAGAAAAATAGAAAGAATAAACGCCTATATCTTTAAGATATAGGCGATTTTTTTTTATATAACTCTATTCAATTATCAGAAAATTGTAAAATTGAATAGACAATTTAGTTATATCGTGTTAATATTATTATATGAAAATGAACCTATGGTTTAATATGTAAAACAGAGATGTGGAAATGGAGGGGTTAAAAAGTGTATGAGGTTGATTTAAATAGTGACATAGGAGAAAGTTTTGGAAATTATAAAGTAGGACTAGATGAAGAAGTAATAAAATATGTTACTTCTGCAAATATTGCCTGCGGTTGGCATGCAGGAGATCCGCTTGTAATGGAAAAAACGGTTCAAATGGCAAGTGAAAAGGGCGTAGGAATAGGAGCACATCCAGGATATTTAGACTTAATGGGATTTGGAAGACGAAATATTGTAGTTACACCAGAGGAAGTAAAGGCTTACATAAAGTATCAGTTAGGAGCACTTATGGCATTTGCCATATCTAAGGGAGAAAAAATTCAGCATGTAAAACCTCATGGTGCCATGTACAATATGGCAGCTAAAGATAAGAAATTATCAATGGCAATAGCAGAGGCTATTTACGAAGTAGATGAAGAAATTATTCTCATGGGACTTGCTAATAGTGAAATCATAAAAGCTGGGAAAACGATTGGACTAAAAGTCTGTAATGAGGTGTTTGCAGATAGAGCATATAACCCGGATGGAACTCTGGTATCTAGAAAATTAAAAGGTGCAGTAATTCATGATGCTGATTTAGCCATATCCAGGGTTATAAGAATGGTTAAAGAAGGCAAGGTTACTGCTATAAATGGTGAAGACATAGAAATTGAAGCTCAATCAATATGTGTTCATGGTGATAATCCAGAAGCAGTTGAATTTGTTAAAAAGATTCGCTTAAAGCTTGAAGAAGAAGGTGTAAAAGTAACGGCAATTTCGAACTTTATTAAATAATATGGGTAGGAGGGGTCAGAATGGCAATAAAGAAAATGAACACAAAAGAAGGTATAAAAGCGCCAAAGAATAACCTAGGAGCTCTTTTGGGTGCAGCATTTATTATGGCTACATCAGCTATAGGACCAGGTTTTTTAACACAAACAGCCACGTTTACGGCAGAATTTGCAGCAAGCTTTGCTTTTGTAATACTTGTATCTGTAATCCTTGATATTGGTGCACAGGTAAATGTATGGAGGGTTATTGGTGTATCCGGTATGAGAGGTCAGGATATTGCAAATAAAGTAGTACCAGGACTTGGATATGTTGTTGCCATATTAGTTGCATTAGGTGGATTAGCATTTAATATTGGAAACATCGGTGGAGCTGCTTTAGGATTAAATGTTTTACTTGGAATGGATGTTAAAATAGCAGCTATTATTTGTGGAATTATAGGAAGTATTATTTTCTTATCAAAAGATGCAGGGCCAGTAGTAGATAGATTTACCAAAATACTTGGTGGTTTAATGATCATAATCGTTGCATATGTGGCATTTGTAACAAAACCACCAGTAGGAGAAGCGATTTTTAGAAGTGTTGCTCCTGAAAACTTTAAAGGCTTGATTTTTCCTACTATTACACTTCTAGGAGGAACGGTAGGAGGATATATTACATTTGCAGGTGGACATAGATTAATCGACGCGGGAATTACAGGAAAAGAAAATTTAAAAGAAATTACAAAGGGCTCTATAATGGGAATCGTTATTGCATCTATTATGCGTATATTCTTATTCTTAGCAGTATTAGGCGTTGTAGCAAAAGGATTTAAGCTAGACCCTTCTAATCCAGCAGCTTCTGCCTTTCAACATGGAGCCGGTATGATTGGATATAAATTCTTCGGAATTGTATTATTGTCAGCTGGTATTACTTCCGTTGTTGGAGCAGCATATACTTCTGTATCATTTTTGAAGACATTACATCCAACCATTGAACGTAATGAGAAAAATTGGATAATCGGATTTATTGTAGCGTCTACAGCAATTATGGCTATATTAGGAAAACCAGCTAAGTTGCTTATATTAGCAGGATCATTAAATGGACTTATATTACCGATTACTATAGGTGTTATTCTATTAGCAGCTAGAAGAAAAGATATTGTGGGAGATTATAAACATCCTACTTGGTTACTGGTATTTGGATTATTGATCGTAATTATAGCTGGATATGCAGGAGCAAATGCACTAAAAAATATGCAAATGTTAGTACATTAATAAAATAGGCATCTAGATGTATGGTAAAATACGTCTAGATGCTATGAATATTTCATAACCAAGTATGGGGGGATGGTTAATGTATAAAGAGACAAAATATTTAACATCAGGGGAAAAAGCTTTAGTTATAGAATTTGGGGATAAAATATCTGAAGAAATTAATAGTAAAGTAAGATCCATGATGATAGCCATAGAGAAAAAGAATATAAGTGAAATTGTAGAAATGACACCAACATATCGTTCTTTGATGGTACATTATAATCCTTTAGAGATTGGTTATAATTCTCTACTTAATAAACTTAAAACTTTAGAAAGTGAATTAGATAATATTGAAATTCCTCTACCGAAAGTAATAGAAATACCAACATTATATGGTGGAGAATATGGACCAGATATTGAAAATGTGGCAAAACATAATGGGATTCCTGTTCATGAGGTTATAAAAGTTCATTCTTCAAAAGAATATTTAATATATATGATTGGATTTACTCCAGGTTTTCCATACTTGGGAGGTATGGATGAGAGAATTGCCACACCTAGACTTAAAACCCCTAGAACTAAAATTAGTGGGGGATCAGTAGGTATTGCTGGAAGTCAAACAGGAATTTATCCAATAGATAGTCCAGGTGGATGGCAATTAATAGGTAAAACTCCATTAAAGCTATATGATGCACATAGAGATACACCTATTTTATTACAAGCAGGAAACTACATTAAGTTTGTACCAATTGATGAAGAAGAATATATAAAGATAGAAAAGGAAATAAAAAAGAATTCCTATGAATATAATACATATCCCAAAGAAAGGAAGGGGATATAAATGGGAAAAATAAAGATTATAAGTCCTGGATTTTTAACAACAGTACAAGATAAAGGAAGATATGGATATCAACAGTTTGGGGTTCCTGCTTCAGGGGTAATGGATAATTTTGCTCATCGTATAGCCAATATTTTAGTTGAAAATCATGAGTTAGAAGCAGTATTAGAAGTTACTATGCTAGGGCCACAAATAGAATTTCACAGTGTAGAGATCATTTCCATAACAGGAGGAGATTTATCTCCTAGGATTAATGGAAAAGAAGTTTCCATGTGTAGAAGTATAAAGGTTAATAAGGGAGATGTTTTATCATTTGCTGGAATGAAAAGTGGATGTAGAAGCTATATTGCATTCTCGGGGGGAATAGAAGTACCTGTCATAATGGAAAGTAAATCAACCTATATGAAAGGTAGGTTTGGTGGATACGAGGGAAGGAATTTAAAAGTTGGAGATTTATTAAATATTGCACAATCAGAGACTGTTTTTAAAGAGCGAATTGTACCAGATAAATATATTCCTAAATACAATAATGAATTAGATGTACGTGTTGTATTAGGGCCACAGACTGAGTATTTTACGGATAAAGGTATAGAAACTTTTTTATCCAATGAATATAAGGTAACAAATGAATGTGACAGGATGGGATTTAGACTTGATGGTGCGGAGATTGAACATGTAGATGGTGCTGATATTATTTCCGATGGTATTGGATTTGGAGCTATTCAAATACCAGGTCATGGAAAGCCTATTATTATGATGGCAGATAGACAAACCACTGGTGGATATACAAAGATAGGGAATGTTATTAGTGCTGATCTCTATAAGATTGCCCAGGCAAAGCCTGGAGATAAAATAAAATTTAAAGGAATTAGTGTTGAAGAAGCACAAGATATTCTAAAAGAAGAAGAAGAAAAAATAAGCTCTATTAAAAAAGAATGTTTATCTAAGGAAATTATAAGCAGTAAGAAATATTTCTTAAAGATTAATGGAAAAAGCTACAATGTAAAAGTTGAAGAGGTTAAATAAAAAACAATAGTGCAGATTAAAGTGTGCAAACTTTCAAAGGGTGATGATGACTAAACTATTGAAATCATTACTAAAAAGGAAGGGCACACTTTTTACGTTAAATAAAATTGAGAAATAACAGATGAATTTGTAAGCAATAAGTCACTGATTTATTGAAGCTACATATAATATAGTGGAAATAGAGTATATAAAAAGTAGAAATTTAATCCTATAATATAAAAAGTATTTAGAGGAGGTATATAAGTGACTTATAATCATACCTATCAAGACTACAAAGCTTGTGAGCTAGATAGGAATTTAGCTAAATGCAAACTAAAGCACTCTAAACCTCGAAAAATATTATTAGAATGTGGAGAGGGCACTGGAAGTAGAACTTTTGCATCATCCAATGAGGTGCCCTTCCAGTTAGCCCATGTTACCTTAGATACCACCTGTTTAGATGAATCTCAAATTTTAATAAAGTTTTCTAGTCTGGTCAAGATGGAGAGACTTATTGATGGAGCAACAGTTAGATTAAAATACGAGTTATTTAAAGTATGTGACCATAAAGAACCAAAATCTTTAGGAATTTGGATGTTTGAGGAAACTGATGTTACTGTTGACACATTTGAAGTACAAGAAGAAGCCTTTAGCTTTATCTTTTGCGATTGTATTACTTGTCTAGGATGTTCAGACTATTTTGTTGCAGTTACACCTATTGAAATAGATGGGGCTACAGCTACAATTAGCAATGGAAGAATGGCAGCATTATCTCAATCTTTATGCGACTCTTTAGAGAAATATGATAAAATTTTTGACTCAAAGCATCATAGCACTAAATTTATAGGGAAACACCCTAAGCCTAAAGACATATTGATTGAATGTGGTGAGGGAAATGGAAGTGTAATTCTTAGAGAAGAGAGTGAGGTAGAACCACCATTCCAAATAGCACATGTTACCCTAGACACAGCTTGTTTAAGTAAAGCTAAAGTTTTAATAGAGTTTTCGAGTATGATTAAGATTGATAGGCTAGTGGAGGATATCCGTTTACAATTTGAATTGTTTAGAGTCTGTGGTGATGGAGAGGCCGTATCTCGTGGCATTTGGACATTTGAAAGAACAGACGTTTCTGCAAGTGTGGAATTAGAGAAAGTCTTCGACTTTACTTTTTGTGAATGTGAAGTTCCCAGGGGGTGCTTAGAATACTTTGTGAAGGTTACACCTCTTAAAATAGATATATCCGGTAATTCAGCCGATGTAGTAGTGGACAATGCTAGAATGGTTGCACTTGCCCAATCATCAAGGGGCTTGGATGATTGTATAACAATTAATAGAAAAGATAACTGCATAGATTGTGTACCAAAGCATCCTATAGCTAAAAAAATAGTATTAGAATGTGGTGAAGGTACTGGAAGTAGAACCTTTACTTCATCAAATGAGCCAGCCTTTCAATTAGCCAAGGTTACCATTGATACGACTTCTTTATGTAAGCCAATGGTGAATATTGAGTTTTCAAGTATTGTAAGTTTTGATAGCTTAATAAATTTCTCAGATGCACGACTAAGGTATGAGTTGCTAAGAGTCTGTGATAATAAAAGACCTATATCACTAGGTGTATGGGTATCGGAGAGAATACTAAGAACTTCGGGAGAGCTAGGGAAGTCCACAAATATATTTAATTTTACTTTTTGCGATTGCATAACCTGTCCTGGCTGCTGTGATTACTTTGTAACCGTTACACCTATTCAAATAACAGAAGGTTCTGTTACGGCAACGGTTAGTAATGGTAGAATGGCTGCATTGGCTCAGGAAAGATATAATAATAAGGGGTGGGTGAAAAATAATCACTATAAATCACCAGTCAACTGCACTAACTGGAAACCTAAACCTACTAAAATGAAAAAAGTACTACTTGAATGTGGTGATGGGACTGGCAGTAAAACTTTCACATCATCTGATGAAGCAAGCTTCCAATTAGCCCATGTCACCCTAGATACCATTTGCTTAGATAAACCTGAAGTCTTAATAAAGTTCTCTAGTATTGTATGTATGCTTAACCTATCCACATCATCCCAAGAGCCTGGAACTGTTCGACTTCAATACGACTTGTTCAGAGTATGTGAGGATGAAGAACCAAAATCCTTAGGAACTTGGATATTTGATGAAGTTAATGTTAGGTCAGGAGCTTTTGATCGTCAAGAAGAATCCTTTAGTTTTATCTTTTGCGACCGTATCGCTTGCCCAGGTTGCTGTGAATATTTTGTAACAGTTACACCCATTGAAATTGACAATGCTACAGCAACAGTCAGCAATGGAAGAATGGCAGCATTATCTCAACCTTTATGGGCCTCTGCAGAAAACGAGCATAAAAATTTTCACTCAAAAAAAGATATATTACTTGAATGTGGTCAAGGAAATGGAAGCGTGGTTTTTAGAAGAGACACTGAATCTTTGATTGAGCTAGATCCACCAGTTGAAATAGCCCATGTTACCATTGATACAACATATTTAACTAAACCTAAAGCTTTGATAGAGTTTTCGAGCATGATTAAAGTTGATGATGGTGTGGATGACATCCGTTTACAATTTGAATTATTTAGGGTCTGTGGTGATGGAGAACCCTTATCACGTGGTATTTGGAACTTTGAAAGAACAGATGTTAATGAGTTTATAGAACTAAATAAGGTCTTCGACTTTACCTTTTGTGAATGTGAAGTCCCATCAGGTTGTTGTGAGTATTTCGTTACAGTTACACCTCTTGAAATAAATATAGACATAGTTGGAGCAGATATAGTAGTGGACAATGCAAGAATGGTTGCTCTTGTCCAAACATCAGGAAATTATGATGATTGTAGAATTTTTAATGGAAAAAGTGACTACATTCATTGTGTTCCAAAGTATCCTACAGCTAAAAAAATAGTATTAGAATGTGGTGAGGGCACTGGAAGTAGAACCTTTACTTCAGCAAATGATCCAGCCTTTCAATTAGCCCATGTTAACATAGATATCACCTGTTTATGCAATCCTATGGTGAATATTGAGTTTTCAAGTATCGTAAGTTTTGAGGGTTCAGGTGATGGTAGGTTACGATATGAATTGTTTAGAGTATGTGATAATAAGGAACCTACATCACTAGGCATTTGGGTATCGGAGAGAATAGGTATCTCATTTTTTGATAGAACTACAAACATATTTAATTTTACATTTTGTGATTGCATAACCTGTCCTGGGTGCTGTGATTACCTTGTAATCGTTACACCTATTCGTATATCAGCAGAACTTACAGCAACAGTTAGTAACGCTAGAATAGCTGCACTAGCTCAGGGAAAATAGTAGAATGACTAAAATATAGAATTAAGAAATTGATAATAACAAAATTAACACAGAGACAACCGCTTAAATTTTAAAAGAAAAGTAGCTGATTGATAAATTATTTTATCTGATAGCTACTTTTTTCTATCACCATATAAGCTTGAAATATAAAATAATTTGTATTGGGCTAATGTAAATCAAATTAGACTATGAAATAAAAGTGTTTAATTTTATGAGATAAAAAAATTAGGTATTAACATAGGCTCAGATTGTGTCGATTTATATTAGTAAAGAAGAAAGAAGTTTATGCATGTTAAAATGAATAAGCAAGTTAATTATACTTAGAGTTTAACAAGTTTTTTAATAGTTGTAGAATAAACAAAGAAAAAATTTATTTAATCTAAAATTTTTTTTTATTTCTCATCCAAAAGGGGCCCTAAAAAAAATAGGTGGGTCGTATATAGTAGTATAAATCGAAGGAAGGATGAGATGTATGAAAAAATTTTTAGCATTAATGTTAAGTATCATGATAATGACAACAGGAGCTCCTGTGTATGCAGACGGGATACAGAAAAAGGCAGAAAACAAAGTTATAAAGGGAAGAAATCTAACTGTAACAAGTGAGGTCTATTCTGATGAGACGTGGGAAAAGCCAGAGAAGGAAGTTGTGGAGGAAATAAATCTGCATGAAGAATTGGGTATGCTTATCAACGAAGGTCTACACTTGTATGATGCTTTGGAGGATGAGGCTGACAAGGAACTTATGAATGACCTTGCAGAAAAATTGAAAGCCGGTTTCGTGATGATTCTCTCAGGCGACTTAGATGAAGATGAAATGAAGGAAAGTATTGAATCATTAGAGACAATACTTTTGGATCTGGAAGAAAAGGTGAAAAATGAAAGAATTGAAGGAAGAGAAGAATTTTTAGAGAAAATTGCTGAACTGGATAAAGAACTTGAAAACAAGGAACTTAGCAAGGAAGAAACTGAAAGTATTAAAGACAAGCTAGAAGGGGCCTATGAAGTATTAGATGAAATGGATAAAGAATTCGAAGATGATTGGGACGATGAAGGTTTTGAAGGCGACTGGGATGAGGAAGAGGATGAAGACTTTGAAGGCGACTTAGATGAAGATGAAATGAAGGAAAGTATTGAAGCATTAGAGACCATATTTCTAGAGCTTGAAAACAAGGGACTTAGCAAAGAAGAAGTTGAAAGTATCAAAGAGAAGCTAGAAGGGGCCTATGAAGTATTAGATGAAATGGATAAAGAATTCGAAGATGGCTGGGATGAAGAAGACGACGAAGACTTTGAAGGCGACTGGGATGAGGAAGACGACGAAGACTTTGAAGATGACTGGGATGACGAAGATGATGAAGACTTAGAAGATGACTGGGATGACGAAGATGAT
The DNA here is from genome assembly GCF_002270055.1 of Anaeromicrobium sediminis. Lineage (NCBI taxonomy): Bacteria > Bacillati > Bacillota > Clostridia > Peptostreptococcales > Thermotaleaceae > Anaeromicrobium > Anaeromicrobium sediminis. The sequence continues at coordinate 38,895 of NZ_NIBG01000011.1, forward strand.
GAAGACTTAGAAGATGACTGGGATGACGAAGATGATGAAGACTTAGAAGATGACTGGGATGACGAAGATGATGAAGACTTAGAAGATGACTGGGATGACGAAGATGATGAAGACTTAGAAGATGACTGGGATGACGAAGATGATGAAGACTTAGAAGATGACTGGGATGACGAAGATGATGAAGACTTAGAAGATGACTGGGATGACGAAGATGATGAAGACTTAGAAGATGACTGGGATGACGAAGATGATGAAGACTTAGAAGATGACTGGGATGACGAAGATGATGAAGACTTTGAAGATGACAGGGATGACGAAGACGATGAAGACTTTGAAGGCGACTGGGATGGCGAAGATGATGAAGACTTTGAAGATAACTGGGATGACGAAGACGATGAAGACTTTGAAGATGACTATGATGACGAAGACGATGAAGAGTAATACTGACTAGATGTGAGTACATATGGGGTGCTATTTGGCATCCCAATTCTTACTGGAGGGGTTCAAATGACAGTGACAATGGAAAAACCAGAAGAAATAATTGAATACATACGTGCCCACCCTGAAGAGGAAAAAGAGTACAAAAGTAGAGTGATTGAGGATCACTTACCATTCATAGTGCACACGATAACCCAAGTTACCGGGCGATATGTAGAAGTAGAAAACAGTGAAGAACTGAGCGTTGGACTTATGGCATTTGATGAAGCTATGTCAAAATATAATCCAGACCGTGGTGCTACATTCTTAAGTTTTGCCAGACTGGTCATTACCAGTAGGATTAAAGATATGATAAATAAAGAACGTAGCAGAAACAAAGCCATTTCATTTGATCAGATGACAGAGGTCCATGGGGATCAAATTGGAATTATTGATTCAAATTTGGAAAATGATGTGGCACTTGAAGTTAAAACATGGGAGTACATAATAAAGAAATTTGGATTTGATTTAGAGCAGTTGGTGGATGAATTACCGAAGCATGTGGATACGAGGAATAATGCAATTGATTTGTCTGAAAAAATAAGTGATGATGATGAAATTGTTGACCGTATGTATGAAAAATATAAACTGCCAATGGCCAAGGTCATACTTAGATTTAGAACTACTAAGAAAATAGTAAAGCGAAGCAAGAAATTCATAATAGCCACCGTGGTTATTTTAACGAAGAACTTAGTCCTTTTGAAAGAATGGATTTATCCAGGTAGAAAGAGGTGTACATCATGATGAGACGTGGTATGGTTTTGAAACTGAATAAAGATTATGCCCTCATCGCAACGGATGACTCCGATTTTCTTAGAGTAAAATTCAGAGAAGGCATGCGAATTGGACAAAAAATCTTTATATTTGATGAGGACATCATATCTTTAGATGAAGAATATGAAAAGGGTTCAAGTGTGCCAAATTATTTGAAACTTGTGGTAGCATTGGTGGCATGCATGGCAATTGCAGTAATCATAAATAATCCATTTGTTAGAGGCCCTAGACCTCTGTATGCAATGGTTAGCATTGACATTAATCCTAGTTTTGAACTGGGAATCGATGAGGCGTATAATGTTATTGAAATTAATGCAATGAATGAGGAAAGTAAAGAGATTTTGGATTCGAAATTGGTTGGTGAACCCTTATCGATTGTTGTGTCGGAACTTTTATCTGACGTTGAAGAGTCGGGTTATGCATTGGCATCAGATAATGCCCTTTTAGTATCAACAGTTGATTTAAAGAATGATGATGATGAACCTTTACAAAAGGCTGTAGCAGATGGTGTTTATTTAGCCATGGAAAAAAATAAGGTTTATGAAAATACAAAGGTTATATTTATTGAAGCCGATGAGGAGGACCTTAAAGAGGCAGAAGAACAGAAACTTAGTGTGGGTAAATACCGATTACTTGAAATGAGTGATAATAAGATTGATAAAAGAGCCATTATAGAAGGTAGAGTATCTGACCTTATAAAGGAAGAAGAGATTAAAGATGACTTGGAGACAGATGAGGATATCAAAATTATAGATGGAGAAGATTTACAGGAACTCAAGGAGATGAAAGAAGACATTGAGCATATTAAAAATACAGTGGAGCAAGTAAAGGATGTATTAAATAGTGATGATTTTGAAAGAATGGAAGATTTGGTTGATCATATTGATATAATGGAAAATAAACTCATGAATAAGGATTCAGAGTTTCAAGAAATTCATGAGGCAATAGAAGCCTTATACCGAATAATAGAATTGGAAGAAGATGAAGAACTAAATGAATCCTATGAAGAGGACGAAGATTGGGAAGATGAGGAAATAGAAACTCGATATCGAATGATAGAATTGGAAGAGGAAGACCTAGACGAATCCTACGAAGAGAATGAGGAGATGGAAGATGAAGAAATAGATGAATTCTATGAAGAAGATGAGGAGATAGAAAATGAAGAAATAGATGAATCCTATGAGGAAGATGAGGAGATGGAAGATGAAGAAATAGATGAATCCTATGAAGAGGATGAGGAGATAGAAAATGAAGAGATAGAAGAATCCCACGAAGAGGATGAGGAAATGGAAGATGAAGAGATAGAAGAATCCTACGAAGAGGATGAGGAAATGGAAGATGAAGAGATAGAAGAATCCCACGAAGAGGATGAGGAGATGGAAGATGAAGAACTAGATGAATTCGACGAAGAAGACGAAGTGATGGAAGACGAAGAACTAGATGAATCCTACGAAGAGGATGAAGAGATGGAAGATGAAGAATCAGAGAATTAATAACTAATTTAGGGATGAAACGAAAAGAAGTTATAGTTTGACTATAAGTTTATAAGCTTGATTTAGGAGAATTCTCAGCTTTAGATGAAGAATAGGTCGTAGCAGTGCTACGACCTATTTAAATCATGAGTAATTTGTTGAAATAGTTAATCAACTATTTTTGAGTAGGGGACATTTTAGCAACTGAACGAATTTTCTTAAATAGTTTTGCAGTAGATGAAACTAATATTACCCCTATTGCTATTGATCCAGCTACAAATATGGTATCACTACCAGTCTTAGCAGCACTGTTAAAATCATTATTTATAATGTCTAGCATAGTCAAATACATACCATAACCTGGAACTAGAGGAACAATTCCTGGTATTATGAATACTGTAACGGGTTTTCTATTTATCCTCGCAAATACTTCTCCTAGTAAAGCTATTATAGTAGCTGATATAAAGCTTGATAAAGAAGCTGAATTACTTATACCATTTAAATAAGTGTATAATGTCCAACCAATACTTCCAGTAATAGATCCATATAAAAGATCCTTTTTAGGAACATTAAAAAATATACAAAAACCCAATGTTGCTAAAAATGAGTAGATAAAGTGAAGATATAAGCTCATTAGAATGCACCTCCAAACCAGCTAACCCATAGTTGGAATACTATACCTATTCCAACGGCTATACATATAGCTATAAATATTGCCTCAAATATTTTTGTAAGGCCTGCTATTAAATCGCCTGATATAAAATCCCTTAGACCATTTGTAAATGCTACTCCAGGAACTAGAGGCATAAGAGATCCAACTATTATCATATCAAGACTTTTACCGATGCCAATTAAAGTAAATAATATACCAAGTAGCCCTATAGTAGATGATGCTATAATTGTTGGGAAAAAAGAAGTATCACTTATCTTATCTATTTGATCTGCTATAAATATGGATACCATAGATATGATAGACGCAGATATAAAATCTAGAAATTGACCTCCAAACATAAGTGAAAAAAAGCCACCTATAACTCCCGTAAAAAAAACTCTTACAGGGAGAGGATATTTATCTGATTCATCTATTTTTTTTAATTGAGTTAGGGCCTGGGATATTCCCATGGTAGAATTTACATAACCTCTTGAAAAATTATTTACCATGGACACTTTATGAAGATTTAAACTTCTATTTTTAATTCTCTTGATAAAACTTATACCATCCATCCTATCATCTGATACAAATATTCCTGTTGGTGTTACAAATGCATTTACATGGTTTAGATTCTTTGATGTACATATTCTGATTATAGTGTCTTCAACTCTATATATCTCTGCTCCGTTTTTAAGCATTATTTCTCCAGCGTAAAGAGCTATTCTTAGTATGCCTTTTTTTTCTGTTATAGTCATCATGTCACTCCTTATTCCTTTGACATTATCAGTCAAAATCTCAAACGTCCAACGACTAACTTTTAAAACCCATTAGTCTAGAATTATACAAAATTAAATATATTATTCAAATAAAAGACACCTCTAAATTAAATATCAGAGGTGTTTTATCTTCTTGTAGTAAAACTCCAGTAAAAATTGCTTTATTTATAAGTTAAACCCGGTCCATATAATCTCTTAGATGATAAAAGCTGATAATTAGTTATTTTATGTCTAAGACTTGGGCATTGGTTATGAATTAATCTATTATATATTAACATATCTGCAGTAAAATTGCAGTAAAAATATTTGCAGTAAAATCAAGGGATTAGTATAGTTCAAAGCTTGCCTAATCTTATTAATTATAAGATGAAAAAAATATATATGGAGTTTTTTGTTTAGAAATCCACTAGTTTTCATATTGAAGTTTTTTCTTTTGATAAATAAGTTGTAATGATAAAATTGTAATAGTGCATTAATACATTAAACACTTAAGATGCAGAAGGGGTGACTATATGCAAAATAGTATACTAGTTGTTGAAGATGAAAGTAGAATGCGTGAATTTGTTAGCTTATATCTAAGAAATGAAGGATATAAAGTAGTTGAGGCCCATACAGGTGAAACCGCCATGAAAAAGTTTGAAATAGAGAAAATTGATCTCATAATTCTTGATATTATGATGCCTAAATTGGATGGTTTTGAGGTTTGTAAAAGAATTAGAGAGAAGTCCAAGGTACCAATTATTATACTAACAGCTATAGAAAAAGAAATGGAGCAAATTAAAGGTTATGAACTTGGGGCAGATGATTATGTTACAAAACCCTTTAAAATAAAGGTACTTATAGCAAAAATTAAAAGACTTCTTCAAAGATTAAATGAAGAAACTGCCAAAAAAGTCATAGTATATGGTGAGCTTAGAATAAATCTTCATGGCAGAGAAGTTTGGATAAATGAGAGGCAAGTTAAACTTGCACCAAAAGAATTTGAACTATTGGAATATCTCATAGTAAATAGAGGAATGGCACTCTCACGTAGTAAAATTTTAGAGCAGGTTTGGGGATATGATTTTGAGGGAGGAACTAGAGTAGTTGACAACCACATTAGAAAGTTAAGAAGTAAATTAGAAAATTATGCGAAAACAATTAAGACAGTAATTTCTGTTGGTTACAAATTTGAGGTGTAAGAATATGTTTAATAGTATTGTGAAGAAAATATTTTTAACAATTGTAGGTATGTTTGTGATAATACTGTTTATTCAACTAGTACTACATAACTTTTTTCTTGAAGATATATATTTTAACATGAAACTATCAAAGGTTGAGAGAACTTTCGATGGGTTTCTTAACGCCTATGAAGAATCAAATTGGTCAAAGTTAGAATTGAATGATTTGGCGAAAGACTACGAAGAGGAAAGTGGCGCTTCAATCATTATTTTAAATATCAATAATGAAATATTAAATAATTGTTATTTTGAAACTTTTAATTATTTGACTTTAAGGACAGATGACGGAAAGCATATTAATGTAATAGTAGATTTCTTGATTGATGAAGAGGGAAAGTTTAGGAATGATAATAACATATTTAATATTGGTGAAGAGATAGAAGTAGAATGTTTAAGCATTAAAGGGACAAACTTCTTAGAAACATTAGAAATAAGAGGCGAAGATAAATCAGTAATAAATGATGAGGGATATGAAACCTGGAAGGAGTTATATAAAAAAAATACCTCTATAATTACAGAAATAAGCGGAGTAATAATTAAAAGAAATTTTATTATTAGAGATAGGGGAATATTAAGCTATCAGCAGGAAAGATTGTGGAATGAAGTTAAAAAAAGAATGATTGAGAATAATATTTTTGCTAACAATATTTTTGAAAAAGGCGGGTATGAGTATGTTGAAGAGTATTCTGGTTTATTAACCGTTGTATTAGTCAATAAAATTGAGGGCATTAATGGTACTTCAGAATATGTATATTCATTATTTACACTTGAAAACATTCGTGATGCATTTCAAATTTTAAATGGGTACTATTATTATATTTTTGCGATTCAAATAGCCTTAGCCTTAATACTTGTCTATTTTTATTCAAAGTGGATAACATACCCACTTATTAGACTTATAGATGTGGCAAAAGGTATATCAGAGCTCGATTTTACTAAAAAGTCCCACGTATGTTCAAATGATGAGTTGAATATTCTTTCTAGTAGTCTTAACAATATATCTAATAATCTGTCTACCACAATTGAGCGATTAGAAGATTCAAACAATGAATTAGCCATTGAAGCAATAAAAAAAGCAGAGAATGAAGAACGTATGAGAAATTTACTTACTGGTTTATCACATGAATTTAAGACACCACTTGGGATAATGTCTGGTTTTTTAGAGATTATAAGGGATGGAGTTTATGAAAAAGAGCCTGAATATTATATAGACGTAATTTCAGATGAGATTCATAAACTTAACGGCCTTGTACTTGAGACAATTGAGTTGTCAAAACTTAAAACAGGTAGCTATAAACTAAATCTTAGTGAATTTGAAATTAAGCCATTAATTAAAAGACTAATAGATAAATTTGAGAAACAGCTAAGAGATAAAGAAATGGATATTGAAATTAATGTTGAAGACAAAACTGTTCTTGGAGACGTAAAGAAAATTGAACAAGCAATGACCAACCTTTTAAGTAATGGTATTAGATATTCGCCAAATAATCAAAGAATTGAAATTGAAACAAAAATTGAAAATAAGAAGCTATATATTTCTATTAGAAATTATGGTGTTTTAATTGATGAAGAAGATTTAAATAAAATTTGGGAGAGGTTTTATAGAGTAGAAAAGTCAAGAAATAGAGAATTGGGTGGAAGTGGACTTGGTCTCACAATAGTGAAGAATATTCTAGAGTTACATGAAGCAGATTATGGTGTAAAAAGAATAAATAATGGCATTGAGTTTTATTTTTCCCTAAAATTAAAGGATTGAAAGTAGGATAACTAAAATCTATGTTTAAGACTATGGCTAAAAGTTATGGCTATGGTCTTTTTTATGAAATTTATTGCTAAGCATCCATTAGTAATATAACAACAATGAAACTTTCATATTATATTAAAATGGATACAGGATGGATACATAAAGAGTTTAAAATGAGTAAGAAGATAGAGTAATGGTTAATTGCATAGGATTTTACTAAACTAGGAGGTGTCTATAAAAATATGATGGAAGAAAAGAAATGGATTACCCTGATATTATGTATTGCATTGTTTTTGCTTATATTTCAAGCATCTACTTTTGCAGAGGAACAAGAAACAGAAAAGCTCGTTTATGTAGCGCCAAATGGCAATGATGACGGACAAGGTACTATTGAAGACCCATTTAAAACAGCACATAGAGCACTTGAAGAGATGAAGCAATTTTCAGGAAGAAAATCAATTGTATTCAGGGGTGGTGACTATTATTTTACTGAGACATTAGTTATTGACCTTGAAACATATGGGAATAATGTACATCTTAGTGCTTATCCTGGAGAAACACCTGTGTTCACATCGGGTATGAAACTTGAAAACTTTCGAAAATTGAATAAGACAGATCACATATGGGAATCACTGACCAGTGATCAAAGAGAGCACATTAGGGTGGCTGAAATTCCTGAAGAAATGAATGATGTTGAGAATATCGTAGATAAATACAGCCATTGGGTCGATCGAGGCAGAGTAGACTTGTCTTCTAATCTTGTGACTCACAGAAATGAAAGGAAACTTTCAATCGAAGCGGAAATGTGGCTACCATCATCCGAAAAACAAGTAGCATATTTCAATGTTTCTATAGATAAATATGCTGATACTAACTATGAAAAAGACCTTCTGATGAGGATATACTCGTCAGACTGGAATACGAACCTGTTGCCAGTAAAGAAAATCATAGACAAGCTATTGCTTACAGAAGTTGCCGGTACGTATAAACTAGTTGCATATGAGTTTGGAGAAGAAAAAGCTGCTTGGCTTGAGAATGTAATAGAGGGAGTTGACAATCCAAACAAATGGGTGATTAATTCTTTTGAAAACAAACTGTATATATGGCCTGCTAGGGAAGACTTTCAGGTATCAATTCCTTTGTTAGATGAGTTGATAAGAATAGAAGGTAGTGATGTTGATCCTATGACATCATTAGAAAAGCCAATAAAGGATATAACCATAAAGGGCATTACATTTACAAATGGTAATCGTCCAAACTGGGAAAAAAATGACGCAGGTGCGCAACATGACTGGGCAATGCTTGATAAAGGAAATGCGTTGCTAAGATTCAGGGGCGTAGATAATTCACTTGTTACTGAATGTAATTTCACTAAGAGCGGAGGTGTGGGGGTTCGTTATGACCTCTATGCTAAAAATAACCAGGTTATAGATAATAACTTCTCATATCTTGGATGTGAAGCTATACATTTTGGTGGATATGGTATTGGGGTAAAAGATGATAACAGAGATAATATTATCAAGAACAATGAGATTCATCACATTGGTATGATCAAGTGGGATGCTCCTGCAATTGTCATTTGGAACAGTGGGTACAATACAATCTCAGGTAATATCATACACGATATTCCTGAAAAAGCTATTTTGCTGTCCGCACCCAGAAGCAGAAGTTTCACCAAAGAGACTCCGTTAAGGGAGCAGGCATGGTCCTTAGCAAGATGGTTTGAGATGAAGGAATCTGATACAACAAGAATCAATAGGGATGGCAGTGAACTGGTAGGAAACGAAATGACTTTTGATGAAGAAATCGCTCAGTATTACCGTTTCAATAGAGGTAATACAATAGAAGAAAATACCTTCTATAATGTGCTGAGTGCAGATGGGATTATCTATATTACTGCCCAGGGTATTGGTGGTGCAAATCGTATTGTTGGCAATAACTTTGTCAATATGCATATGTCACCTTCAGAAGGTATGGTATGGCCTCAAGGTGAGGAAATCTCAAGAAATCAATACTTGATATTTGCTGATGGCTTCCTTGGAGACCTAGTTATTCAAGAGAACATTTTTGCCTATTCAGAATCCCTGTTTTGGCCTATTTTTATTCCTCTATGGTATGGTGAAGGGGATGTATCATCTAATGTGTTCTATAAGGTTGAAGCAAACTATGATTTTGTGGAAAACTATATAAATCCTGGATTTGCTGAAGACGAGGATTATCCAGTGACATTAAACTTGACGAAAGTTTATGACAACATAATTCTGGATGATAGAGAGCATGATGATGACGATGGCTTGAGTAGTACAACGTATAATAGGATTATAAAGAGACTAAGTAGCTCCATACCAGGAATAACAAAAAAACAACAGCAAGAAATTTACAATCATATGATAGAGGAATACTAATAAAAAAGACTCCTATATGTAAAACACAGGAAAAACGCTGCAAGTCACTTATAAAAGACTTGTAGCGTTTTTCCTATGGATAAAGAAAATATTTAACTATAGGTTAAAACAAAATAAATAGCCATGTTTATATTGTTTAAGTAAGTATATAGTATTAATTATTGACCCCATATTGAAATTTGATATAATAGGGCTAGAACAATGGTTTAGGTAAGATTAAAAGATTAGTTGGGTATCATAGATTGATAAAGTGAGGTTAGAAAATGGAGTATGGAAATAATAATGCTAATGATATAGATCATATAGCCTTTAAGAATAGAATGATGATTGGACTTAACAATATTCATACTGTGACAAGGGATATGATTGATGAACTCTATAGGCTGACTACTTATAAAATGGTTAAAAAGGGAGAATATTTCGTTAGGGCAGGAGAGATACCAGATTCCCTAGCCTATAATATAAATGGTCTATTTAGGCTGTATTATGTTGATAGAGAGGGAAACGATTTTACTAAGGGATTTTCTGTACCAGGTATTTTTACTATGTCATATAGTGCTATGGTTGAAAATAGGGAGTCTTTTTATTCGATTGAGGCTTTAAGGGATTCAGAAATACTGATGTTAAAATATAAGGCGTTGTTAGATTTAGCAGATAGGGACATTAGATGGTATGCTTTTCTTTTTAAGTATGTGGAGAAGATGTATATGATGAAGGAACTGAGGGAAAAAACCTTTTTACTTGATGACGCAACCAAACGTTATCTAGATTTTATTAAGAGATATCCTACCTTAGTAAAAGAAATAAAAAAATATCACATTGCCTCATATCTAAGGATTACCCCAGAGACTTTGAGCAGAATTAGGAAAAAAATTTAAATATATAAAAATTATTTATAAAATTGACCTATGTCAAGGAACACTATCCTCCTGTACTGTAGACTATAAGAAAACAGATTAGGAGGTTTTTTTATGAAGAAAAATATAGTATTAATAACAGGCGGAAGCTCAGGTATAGGATTGGAAATGGCAAAGCAGATGGATAAGTTAGGCTACACTATTCTTATATGTGGCCGTAGTGAGAAAAAACTTGACTTAGTAAAAAAACAAGTTCCTTCCCTTCATACTTATGTATGTGATGTTACAGATTCTAAGGATAGAATAGCTCTGTTTAACAAAATCAATGACCAGTTTGGACAACTGGATATGCTAATCAATAATGCAGGGAGTGCCAATAGATATCTTTTTAACATGGAAGATATGGAGCAGCTTGAAAGATATATGGATGATGATTATGAGATTAATCAAAAAGTACCTATACTAATGGCAAAATTATTTCAACCTCTTCTTGAGAAAAGTAAGGGAACTATTGTGAACGTTACATCGGCATTGGTTTATGTCCCGGTATTTACTAAAGCTAGTTATTGTTCTAACAAAGCCGCACTACATTCATTGACAAAAACCTTGCGACATCAGCTAAAAGATCGAGGTATTCATGTTAGAGAAATACTATATCCCGAGGTTAATACTCCATTTCAACAGGGTGATGTATCCGATAGAGCTATTATGCCAGATGAAGCTGCAGCTTTGGCTATTAAAGGTTTGATGGAAGGGAAAGATGAGATTCATGTAAAGGGAGCTGAATTAATATATAAAATGTATAGAAGTGATTCTAAAAAAGCATTTGAAACATTGAGCAGCTCTATACCAAAGAATGTTGAAGAAATGCTGTATTAAAAGTGAATACTGATAAAAATTTAGTTATATGAGGTATATATTAGAGAAAATTCTTAAGAGGGTCAAACAAAAATATTGAGAAATAAAAGAGACATCTTTTACAACTCTAGTAAAATAATGTGGAATGTTACAACATGAAAAGACGAAATAAAGTAACTTTATGATTCTTATTATAAATATCAGTAAGTGAGTATTGATAATATAAAAAAACCGTTACAATCCTACAAAGGCTGTAACGGTTTTTTTATATTATTGATCAAGTAAAAGTTAGTAATGGCAGAATTGGTTTAAGAAGTTCAATCTAATATTATCGTAATTGCAGTAAATTTGCAGTAAAATACAGTACAGCTTAATAACGGTAAAATCAAGGGATTGGCATTGTTTAAAGCTTTGCTAGTCTCTATTATTTTTAGGAGGGAAAATATATGTACCACAAAATGAAAGGATTCTCTAATGAAGAAATAAGAGAGAAAGTTATCAAAGATAATGTATGGGGCTATAAATCTATAAAACAAGCTAAAAGGTTTTACCAGTGACCTTAAGAAGAATTATATTTTTAGATGATATTATGGCTGATGTATTAGTTAATGGTAATGGGGAAGAAAGTAAAATAGTAGCTTTAAATCTAGTAATGAAGAATAACTTACTATTTAGCGAGTTTGTTAAGGAAGTTTATTTGGCAAAGTCAAAGGCAAAAGAGAAGAGTATTACAAAGACTGATATAGCAGAGTTCTTTGAAAGAAAGAAAAAACAAAGCCCTGTTGTTGCTAGTTGGAAGCCATATGTTTTTAGAAAGCTAGGACAGGTGTATATTAATAGTCTTTATAATGTGGGTTTGTTAAAGTGTGCTTTAAGGAGAAATAAGTCAAGTATTGAAATTAATAAAAGCAAAATTAAATATATAAAAAATAACGCTATAGATTGATACCATAAACAACAAATAGGTAAAATGTGGATTTAATTTATGGATGCGTGTATAATATTATGTGGATGTCTGGTTTTAGAATGGATTAAAGTTGTCATGCTAATCTAAAAGTAGATAATACCATAAAATATTATAGTTTAAATAATGTGATATGGTTTATAACTTTAGAAATAATTCTAAAATAGCATAATCAAAATGCTCAATTTAAAAAATATATATTTTTATTGGAGGGATATTTATGTTTTATTGTAGAAAATGTGGAGATAACCTAAAAGAACCTTATAAATTTTGTTCGGTTTGTGGTTGTAGGCAAGACATTGAATTAAAAGATAATGAAAAAGATTCGAAGGCAATTGATAATAGCAAAGATGAACCGAATAAGAAAAATAATAGAGAATATCATAATGATATTGACAAAGAAAAATTAATTATAGGTAAAATTTGTGACAATTTATACTAATAAATTATTTAATTAAGGAGGAAAGAATATGCCTTTAGTTGATACAGCTATTAGATGTTTAACAAGATTTTTTGCAATTCATACAGGAAGATATTTAGGAAGTAAAATAGATGAAGCTGTGGAAAAATCAAGACAAAAACAAGAAGAAGAGCAAAGGTTAGCAGAACAACGCAAGAGAGGTGCTTTTTGGGGGGGGATAAGATATGCTCAAAGAAGTATGTATAAAGAAGCTTTACAGGAATTTCAGAGAGCGTATGATTTAGGATTACAGTCAAATTCATGTAAATATAATTTAGGTATATGCCATACTCATTTAGGAAATTATGAGCAGGCAATATCATACTTAAAAGATACGATAAACATGGAGGGTGCTAAAGAAACATTAGCAAGTGCATACATATGTGTTGGAATTAAAAATGATGAAATATTAAATTTTCTGATTGGTATGAGAGAAATAGAAAACTATTCTATAGGAGCAGAGGCACAGATTAGAAATATAATAGATACAATTCATGTTGAATTAGCCAATTACTTTGTCATAAATCCAAGTAAATTAGATGATGAAAAAATAGTAATACTAAAAGATGTTTTAAACCAAAATGAGATTAATGATAGCTATATTATTGCAATTTGTAAATATTATTTTAATAAACAAGATTATAGTAGTGTTATTCATTATGTAGAAAAATTACAGAAAAAACTAAGTGATATAGAAATGATAAAGATATATGCTATCTCATTAAAAAATGCTAAAGATAAAAGTGAAAAAGCTTTGGAAGTTTACAATGATTACCTTAGAATTGAACCAGAAAATTATAGCATGCGTTTATATGTTGGTGAAATATTTCATTTAAGAGAAGAGTATGAAAAGGAAATTGAGTTATATAAATATGGGATAAGTATAGATAAAACGAATTCATTGATAAAAATGAATATGGCGAAAGGATATATGAAAATAAATGAAATAGATAAGGCTATAGTAGAAATACAAAGTATTATGAATTCAGCACAAGATAATTATGGCATTAATACATCAGATCTTCATAAACTTTTAGGAATATGTTTTATGAAAAAAGGTATGTATAGAATTTGCTTGAAACAATTTTTATTGTGCGATAATAAAGTTGATGTATTAGAATATTTATATTTATTAGGGCAAATGTTTGAAAAAAAATCAGATATGGAAGATGCAAGAATTTGTTGGGAAGAAATATATTCTGTAGATTCTACTTATAAAGATATTTCGACAAAATTGACTTAAATAATTGAACATGAATAATTTGGAGGTAGAAAAGGATGTTCTGTACAAATTGTGGTTATAAAATGGGTGAAGAAGATGAATTTTGTTCTTCATGCGGACATGCTAAAAAGGAAGAGACAATAAGAAAAAATAGTAAAGATAGAAATTTAAATGTAGAAAATCAAAAAAAATATAATCGTAAAACAAAAATATTTTTATCTATACCAATTATCTTTTCAGTAATTGTTATAGCGAGTGTTGTTTTTTTTCATAGCGTTGAAAAGTATGGATTTAAGCAGTCATTTGGAGAACAATTAAATACATCAGAACAAAACTTATTTCCGATATATATAAATGATAAGTTTGGATATATTGATGAGGATGGAGAAGTTGTAATTGAACCTAAATTTTATGATTTTAGTGACTTAACTGGACGACATAATGATGATTATGATTTTCATGAAGGTTTATCATGCGTAGGAATAAAAGAAGGGGAAAATATTAAATATGGTTTTATTAATAAAAAAGGAGAGTTTGCTATAAAACCGATTTATGATGAAGCTAGAAATTTCTATAATGGACTTGCTTCTGTAATTATTGGTAGTAAGAAAGCGTTTATAAACAAAAAAGGAGAAATTGTTTTTGAACATGAATTTCATAGAGTAGATAATTTTTCAGAAGGATTGGCGTATTTTGAAGATAGTTCATTAGATAAACTTCCGAATTATGGGTTCATAGATAAAAAAGGTGAAATTAAAATTAAAGGGCTACAAAGGCTAGCAACTATTACTAAATTTGAGGAAGACTATCTTCCACTTGTTGCAAATAAATTTATTGATAAAAACGGTAATGATCATCTTGGATTTAAAAAAGATTATGTGATATATTCAAATTTTTCTGAGGGATTAGCACTAATAAAATTAGGTGACAAATATGGATATATTGATAAAACTGGTAAAATAGTTATTGATCCTCAATTTGAAGAAGGAAGAGGATTTTCAGAAGGTCTAGCAGCTGTGAAAATGAATGGTAAATGGGGTTTTATAAATAAAAATGGTTTATTAGTTATTCCTAACAGTTTTAACTATGTATTTGATTTTTCTGATGGAATGGCTGCATTTTCAAATAATGAGTATGAAGGTATAGAGCATCATACAAAAGATCATAAGTTAGGATTTATAAATAATGAAGGTAAAATTGTAATTAAACCAGAAATTCCAATAGAACTAAACTTTTTAACACATGGAGATAGTTGGTTAGTTTCTAATATGTATAGATTTAGAAATGGGTTAGCTTATGTACCAATGGATGGATTAAAAACAAATGGATCTTATACCAGTAGAAAATATGGATATATAAATAAGAAAGGTAAATGTATTTGGTCTGAAAATATTAAAAAAGATTATACTTATACAAATCAGTTTAATTCAGAATCAACAATTATTTATATGAATAAATATAATGAAATTATTGAAGAAGCTAAAGAACCCTTAAATAAATGCTTTAATATATACATTGAACAAGATGTAGAAAAATTTTTAAAAGGTATTGATTTATTTGGTGAATTTCAAAATTTGAGAAATACATGTGAAAAATATGGTGTAGACTATGATGAATTTATTGAAGAAGTAAAAGTGATTTTAGGAATATCTAACCAGGAAGTTATAGACAGTGCAAACGAGTATTTATCAACTGTTTATTTTGTGCCAGTTAACGCAAGGGGCGCAACTACTCAAATTGACTTTAGACCATGCTCAGATAATTTTGTTGGTACAGATAGAGAATATATACGTGTTATAAATCTAGATGATAGAGGTTGGGTTATTTATTCTCCTGAGCTGATTTTTGAAGTGTATGAATTGCTGTTTAATGATTTTACAAACTATGAAGATTTTATGATTATTGATAATGATTATATTAAAGATGAGGATACACCAGAGTTCGCATTAAAAAAATTATATAAATCTATACATGATAAAGATATTGAACTTTTCATAAAACTAATGGATTATAAAGGAGAATTTAACGATTTAGAGGAACTATGTGAAAATTATCATAAGGATTATGAAGTGTTTATTAAAGAAGGAAAACAATATTTAGAAGATATCAACATGAATTTTGGTGAAGATTGGTTTAGTAATATGAAATATATTATACCTCATAATGGAACTACTTCCATATTACCGGTTAATATTAATGGATATAATAACATTCATATGATGCTTAATATTAAAAATAAAGGCTGGGTATTAGGTATAAGCGAAAAAGGTGATAATTTTTATGATGAAATATATGATATTTTAGAAAATTAAGAGCTATATAGATAAGAAGATATTAAATACTTTATAAGATTTTACAAATAATTATGGGAGTATGTTTGGTTATAGGAGGAGAAGAAAATTGCATTGTAAAAATTGCGGTCATGAAATAGAAGAAAATGATAAGTTTTGTTCATCATGTGGATATTCAGCAGTTGAAAATAAAGAGAAAAGAAGTTTTAATGAAGAAACTAAGACTATAGAGAATAAAAATTTTAAGAATATTAGAATAAAAGTTTTAAGAGTGAGTGCTTATATATTTGGTGTTTATGGATTTCTAATGATAATTGGAAATTGGATAAATAGTTCAGGACCGCATAACTCGGTTAATGGAACTCATATATTAAGGATGTTTATAGGAATTGTTTTAATGATTTTAGCAAGGTTGGTAGTTATCAAGACAAAAGATAAACAGGATGAAAAAAAAGACTATTCTAGAAATAGTTATGAAACTAAAAATGCTAATGATGTTGAAAAAATAAAGGACAAAAAATGGAGGAGAAAAATACTTTTATTTTCAGTAATAGCAATAGTAATTATAGCTATTGGAAGTGGAATCTTATCACAGAATTTTGCTAGATTTACATTTAAAGAATTACCAGAAGAAATAGCTTGTAGTTCTGCTGAACAAAAATTTTTAGGAAATTGGGTAGGACAAGATGAAGAAGGAAATATTGGATATATTAGATTTGGAAATGATACAAAATTTGAAATGACTTACCCTAAAAAAAATAGAAGTATGAGTGGAAAATATTTAATAGAAGACTCAAATACTATAAACTTTTACCCTACAAAAGTAGATGGAGAAATAGTAGTAGAACGTATAGAAATAAAAGATAAATTTTATTTTGAAGATGATAATACTTTTGCACTTAGTCATAATGATTCTTCAGCTGTATTTAAGAGGGATGAGAATGATAGTTTAAATTCTAATGAAAATGCTAAAATAAATAAAATAATTAGTAAAGAAGAAGCAATTCAGATTTTAATGAATGCTAAATGCGTAGAAGATATGACAGTAAATAGACCTTCTGAAGAAGAGATTACGATAGAAAATATTAATAATGAAGAATACTATAGAATTCCATTAACATTTACATATTCATTTACAGATGAAACAGGATCAATTAGAACTAGAACGACAAGCGAAGGTACGTACTATGTTAACACTCAGACTAGAGATTTATATATAGATAAAGGAAATGGATTAGAATATCTTTATACTCATGAATATGAAGTATTTGATTTAGGGAATGAAAGTTTAAATTCTAAAGGTAATGAACTTATAGATTCAGATGGCAATATTTTCAATTATTTAGGATTAACTAAAGAAGATATTCTTGATTTATTCGGAACTAATTATGAATCTGTATATTCTCATATTGGTGAAATTTGGGAGTATTATGATTCTCAGATATCCTTTTGGATTAGAAATAATAAGGTGATTCGTATAGAGTGTTTAAGTGGGAATGTTAATGGGGTTCAAATTGGAATGAAATTCTCTGAAATTAAAAGTATTTTAGGAGAACCAACAACTGAAGGTTTTGATGGAATTATTCAGGAATGGGATATATGTTATCAAATAGATGATGTTCTACTTACTTTTTATTCTGATGCTGAAGATGGTGTTTCTAAAAAGGTATTGATAGAGAAACAAGATAATTGAAATGCATAAAATCACAGGTTAACTGAAACTTAAATAAGTGTTATTTTAATTTGAATAGAAAGAGTTTCAATGATTGTTGGATAAGATATTTTGATTGAAGTTAATGTCGCTAAATTTGGTTTAGATGAGATTGAATGCAAAGCCTATATAACTAAAAAAATCATCATAAATTTCTATGGCTACCTAGACTTATTATAATTACATTTGATAACATAAATATCAATAATAATCAAATCAAGAAAGAAATGACTTTTGATGAAATAGAAAAGATTTTAGGAGAATCTAGTTATAGAGGCTTTGATGACGTAATGGATGATGTATACTACACTTGTTTTGAAGTAGACGAATATGAAATTACTTTTAGGTCAAAATATCAATCGGGAGTTTCTTGGGAAACAGATATAAGAAAAAAGCAAAATAATTGATGGAGAAGACTATCTCAAATAAAAAATAAAATAACTATTGATTAGACACAAAATGTATATGTCTAAACATAGTATAGGAGGAGTGATTCCATGAAAAAAATTACTAAACTAGCTCTAACAGTAGTAGCTTTCAAAGCACCTAATGGAACTTATCATGCTGATGGTTATAATCTGTACAAAGGAGACAAGCTTATTGTAGACCTAAGATAAGAAAGAAGAAGCAATTCAAAAACTAAATGTATTATTCAAATAAAAGACACCTCTGAATGAGATATCAGAGGTGTTTTATCTATTTGCAGTAAAATTGCAGTAATTACTGTTTTAATTATGACAGTATATTACTAACTAATAGCTCAAACCCTTGCGTTTAAGGGCATTACAGAGATTAGTTATTAAAAGTTGTGGACGTTTTTGTTTACACGTTAAATCTAAAGATTATTACATCCCCGTCTTTAACTACATAATCCTTACCTTCAAGTCTAACTAATCCCTTTTCCTTAGCAGCTGCCATAGAACCTGTTTCGACTAAATCGTTAAAGGCGATAGTCTCTGCACGGATAAATCCTCTTTCCATATCAGTGTGGATCTTTCCTGCTGCTTGAGGTGCCTTAGTACCTATCTTAATAGTCCAAGCACGAACTTCTTGAGGCCCAGCTGTTAAGAAACTCATAAGTCCTAATAATCTGTATCCGGCTTGTATAAGTCTATCAAGTCCTGATTCTGATAATCCTAGTTCTTCTAAGAACTCAGCCTTTTCATCATCTTCAAGTTGAGAAATCTCTTCTTCTATCTTAGCACATACTATAACTACTTCTGCATCTTCAGTTTTAGCATGTTCCTTAACTTCTTTAACCATGTCGTTTTCTTCACCTGAGATTAAATCATCTTCAGATACGTTAGATACATAAATAATAGGTTTATATGATAGAAGGTTAAATCCTTTAACCATTTCCTTTTCATCATCTGTTAAATCAAGTACACGAGCTGATTGTCCATTTTCTAATACTTCTTTAATTCTTTCTAATAATTCAACTTCAGCCTTTAATGACTTATCTGACTTTAAAAGTTTTTTAGCTTTCATAAGTCTTCTATCTATAATCTCAATATCTGAGAATATTAATTCAAGATTGATAGTCTCAATATCTCTAAGTGGTCCTACAGAACCATCTACGTGGACTACGTTAGGATCTTCAAAACATCTTACTACATGTACTATAGCTTCTACTTCTCTAATGTGAGACAAGAATTTGTTTCCAAGACCTTCCCCTTTAGATGCTCCCTTTACAAGTCCAGCAATATCATAAAATTCAATTGCAGTAGGAACTAATTTTTTAGAATCATATATTTCTCTAAGTACGTCTAGTCTTTCATCTGGTACTGAAACAACTCCCACATTAGGATCTATTGTACAGAATGGGTAATTTGCAGATTCTGCTCCTGCCTTAGTTACTGCGTTAAATAATGTACTTTTACCTACGTTTGGTAAACCAACTATACCTAATTTCATTCTATTTATCTTCCTTTCAAAATCGTTCTACGACATATTCATACAAATTAGATTATAACCCATATAAAAGCCTAGTTCAACAACTATAAAATCATATTAAGACAATAGTTTAAATATAAATAAAGTAGGGGGTGTAATATGTTTAAATATATTTTGGCCTTTATCCTTGGAATAGTTATAGTAGGAGTTATGGAATCCTTTGGTATTGTTGAAAGATATTTTATTATTTTTTTTACTATAAATATGTTTTTATTAATAAAAAATATGGGGAAAATTAAAATAAAAAATGCTATATATTTGATAGTGTGTATTATTTGTGGCTTTATTATTACCAGCTATTGTTCCTTTTACTTAGAATATGATGGTAGAGGAGAAACTATAAGAGGAACTTTTAAATATAAGGAAGAAACAGCCGTATTAGTAATTTTTGAAGGTGAGCCTAAAAAATATAATTTGCCTATACTTTTAAAAAATATAAAAGGAAATAAAAGATTTAAACCTATACTTACCACACCTATTAAACTATATAAGACAAAGAGAATATACGAACACATGGGAAATAGTAATTATGAACAGATTTGTAATAATATATATTTAAAATTAGTAAATAAATTAGGGGAAGGATATGATGTGTTTTTAGGCTATTCTAAAAGCATTCCCTATTACGAAGATATAATTAATAAGAAAATATTTAAAAATAACTATAAGAGAATAATCGTAGTTCCCATAGCACTAACTGAGTCAAAGGTCTATTATAATACAATTAATCATATATCTATGAAAAAGGCCTATTATAAGGAGTGTCAGTTTAAGTTTGCTAAACCTCTTTATTCAAGTAAAAATGTAGTTTCAAGTATTATTAGAAGTATTAATAATAGACAAGAGGGATTAGACAAGAATAAAATAGGAATAATTTTAATAGGAGAAGCGTCTAAAAACTTGGAAAATAAATTTGTAGAACATAGAAGTATAAAAGAAGAAGAAGCCTTTGTGGAGAAAATAAAAAAAGGACTAGTAGATTTAGGTTATGATGAACGAAAGATTTTATATGATTTCGACTATCCTAATGAAGAACATATGGAAAAATTATTAATCCAACTTCAACAATATGGAATAGAAAAAATATTTATTGTAAATACTGGAGATATTGTAGATACTATTACTAATCAATATATAGTTCATAAAATTGTAGAGGATGCTAAGAATATGGAAGATATTGAAGTTCTATATATTAAAGGTTGGGGTGAAGATGATTTATTAGTAGAAGCCATAGAATTTAAAATAAGGTCAATTAATGTTGAAAAATGGAATTAAATTATGAATATATATGGATATACTGGTAAATTTTAAATATAATACTATATAGTAGGACTTATTAAGGAGGGGTATATTTGCCAAATTTATACAAAAGCACTATAGATAAAAATGTAAATTTACATATTATTAAAACTAGGAAATTTAAAACTAATCTCATCAATGTTTTTCTAAAAAGACCTTTAAGACAAGAAGAAGTGAGTAAAAATGCTTTGCTTACCATGGTACTAGGTAGAGGTAGTAAAAATTATCCTAATACAAAGGTATTATCAGAAGAACTTGAAAATTTGTATGGGGCAGCCTTTATATGGGATACGGCTAAAAAAGGTGAAAAAAATATTATTAGAATTGCTTTTCAAATGGTGAATGATATGTATGTTAAGGATGATGATGTACTTAAAAAGGGTCTTAACATATTAAATGATTTTATTAATAATCCTCTAGTAGAAAATGATAAATTTAATGAGGAGTATGTAGAACAAGAAAAGAAAAATTTAATAGAGCGTATTGAAGCACAGAAAAATGATAAGATGAGATATGCTTATGATAGATGTATAGAAGAAATGTGTAAGGGAGAACCCTTTGCACTTAGTGAGTATGGGAATATTGAGGATGTATCTAATATTACATCCGAGGAACTTTATAGTCACTATAAGGATATAATTAAATCTTCTGAAATAGACATATGTGTAGTAGGAGATGTTAAAAGAGACGAAATTAAAAAAACTATAGAAGAAAATCTAAAGTTTAATATAGATAACGTAGTTCCTGTAAAGAGAGAAAAAATAAGTGGTGCAAAGGAAAATGTAGAAATAGTAACAGAGGAAATGGATATAAACCAAGGTAAATTAACCCTAGGTTATAAAACTAATGTGGCCTATGAGGATAAGTTATATAATCCATTAGTAGTTTATTCATCCATATTAGGTGGTGGAGTAAATTCTAAGTTGTTTAAAAATGTACGTGAAAGAGAAAGTCTATGCTATTATGTTTTTTCTAGAATAGAAAAGTTTAAATCCTTAATGTTTATAGCATCGGGTATTGAATTTGACAAATATGAAAAGGCCCTTGAAGTAATTGAAGAGCAAATAGATAGTATGAAAAATGGAGATTTTAATGAGGAAGATATTATAAGTGCTAAGAATTCCATTATTACTTCTGTCAGGTCTATGACGGATAGTGCGGGAATGCTTTCTGACTTTTATTATACTCAGTCTATAAGTAAGACTGATGATTCTATTGAAGAGATTATTGAAAAAATAAGAAGAGTAACTAAGGAAGAAATAATTGAGGTGGCAAATAAGATTAAGCTAGATACTATATACTTCCTTAAAAACAAAGGGGAGGTTAAATAATGGAGAATAAAATCATACAAAGTTCCATATTAAAAGAGAGTATGTCTTATAAAAAGTTAGACTGTGGATTAGAAGTTTATTATATGCCAAAGACGGGATATAGTAAGCAATATGCCATCTTTGCTACTAAATACGGTTCTAACGATAGTAAATTTATAATTCCAGGGGAAAGTGAAGAGACCCATGTACCCGATGGTATAGCTCATTTTCTTGAGCACAAACTCTTTGAGGAAAAGGAAGGAAGTATATTTGATAAGTTTTCAGAACTAGGTTCAAGTGTTAACGCATATACAAACTTTACCTCAACTTGTTATTTATTTTCATGCACAGATAGATTCTATGAAAACTTAGAACTTCTTATGAATTTTGTTCAAAATCCATATTTTACTGATGAAAATGTGGAAAAGGAGAAGGGAATCATATCTCAAGAGATACGTATGTATGATGACAATTCTGGTTGGAAAGTATTTTTTAATGCCCTACGTGCCATGTATCATAATCATCCAGTAAAAATAGACATAGCTGGAACTGTGGAGAGTATTACTAAAATAACTAAAGAAGATTTATATAAGTGTTATAATACTTTTTATAATTTAAACAATATGGTTGTTTTTGTAGTAGGTGATCTTGAGGAAGAGAAGGTATTTAAAACTATAGAAGACAATTTGAAGGAAGAACATACTTTAGGAGAAATAAAGAGGATTTATCCTAATGAACCAAATAGTGTTGTTAAAAAGATTGTAGAGGAAAAATTAGATGTATCTATTCCATTATTTAATGTATGTTTTAAAGATTCGCGTGTGGGCACAGATGGAAAAGAACTTCTTAAAAAAGAAATAAGTACAAAGATTTTATTAGATATGCTATTTGGAAAAAGTTCTGAACTATATTCTAAATTATATGAAGAGGGACTTATTAATGATTCTTTTGAGGCTGATTATACAGGAGACATTGATTATGGCCATTCTATGGTAGGTGGAGAATCAAAGGATCCTAAATTAGTTAAGGATAAAATTATGGAGCATGTGGAAAAAATAAAAAAAGAAGGCCTTTGTGAGAAAAGTTTTGAAAGGGTTAAGAAAAAGTTATTAGGAAAGCATCTAAGCTCATATAATTCTGTAGATAATATAGCAACCACATTTATTGCTTATAAGTTTAAGAATATGAATATATTCGATTATGTGGAAGTATTAGACGGAATTGACTTTAATCATGTTAATGAAAGATTTAAAGATCATATAAAAGAAGAGACTAGTGCTTTATCTATAGTTAGTCCAAAGTAAATTTGTAAATAGATTTACAATTGATTATAATTAAGTAGATGGTTGTCAGAAATTCTGACAACCAAATTTTAATGTAAGGGGTGACACTTATGGATCCAGTAGCTTTTTATGCATTTGGGATAGGTATTAGGTGGTATGGTATTTTAATAGCCTCAGGAATACTTTTAGGAACACTAGTAGCAATTAAGCGTGCTAAAAGGGTTGGTATTAATGAAGAGAATATATTAGATATGTTGCTATTTGCAGTTCCTGCCGCAATAGTAGGGGCAAGAGTCTATTATGTAATATTTAATTGGGAATATTACGCAGGAGATTTTTATAAGATAATAAATGTAAGACAAGGTGGTCTCGCCATACACGGAGGTGTAATAGGAGGAGCATTAGTAGCTTATATATTTTGTAAAAGTAAAAATATATCCTTTCCTAAAATGGCGGATATATGTGCACCAAGTTTGATTTTAGGACAAGCCATAGGAAGATGGGGAAATTTTGTCAACCAAGAAGCATATGGTGGACCCACAGACTTACCTTGGGGAATAGTAGTAGATGGAGTAAAAGTTCATCCTACATTCTTATACGAATCCTTATGGAACTTCATGGTATTTGGAGTTTTGCTTTGGTATGACAAAAGGAAAAAATTCGACGGGGAATTATTTCTTTTTTACTTAATGTTATATTCTGTAGCAAGATTCTTTATAGAGGGGTTAAGGACTGATAGCTTAATGTTTGCAGGCATGAGAGTTGCTCAACTAATAAGTGTTGGCGCAATACTTATTTCCTTGTTTTTAGTCTATTTAGGAAGAAAAAAGAAACATAATGATAAGATATAAAAGAAAAATGAAAAAAATGGTAAAAAAATTCTCAGATTAAATTGACATTATATGTAATTTGTAATATCATGTTCTTACGCCACTTTTTATCACGAAAAAACCACAAAATTTCTGTTGAAATCAGGGAGGAAATATAATGTCAAAGCGTGATATTGAGAATTTAAGATATAAACTATATAATTTAATTGAAAATAAGTCGAGTTATGACGAAATTTACAAAGCCAGTACAGACTTAGATAAATTGATAGTTTCATATTACAGAAAATAGATTACATAGATTATAAAGTCTTTAAGATTAATTCTTAAAGACTTTTTTACTTTTTTGTTTTCTTACCCCACTTTCCTCCACACTATAGTAGAAAAAGTTGAAAATAAAGGATTTTCATAGGGGGGAGAGAAGTGGAGGAGATTTTCACTATAAAGAAACTAAAGGGGAGACTAAATACCTATATTTCTAATAAAAGACACATAAGTGGAGGAGGAAATATAAAAAAAATAAAAGCTGAATGTAAGATTTTGCAATGCATAGACAGGGAATTGTAGTATTTCTTTTCTATGTATTTTTTATGTGAAAAATATTTATATTTAATAGAAGGAATTTGCTTTTTATGATAGAATTAATTATAAAGTGGTAAAAAGTGGTGCACAGTGGAGGAGTTTCCCAAAAGAGGGGTGGAAATGTGTTTATAGGTGAACATTTTCATACAATTGACTCAAAGGGCAGAATTATAGTTCCTTCTAAGTTCAGAGATGAACTTGGAGATTCTTTTATAGTTACAAAGGGACTTGATAACTGTTTATTTGTGTACCCCCAAAATGAGTGGAAGCGATTTGAAGAAAAATTAAGAACTCTACCTTTAACAAGTAGAGACGCGAGAGCATTTGTAAGATTATTTTTCTCTGGAGCTACTGAATGTAGTTTGGACAAGCAGGGGAGAATTAACTTACCAGCTAACTTAAGACAGCACGCTAAAATTGACAAAGAAGTTGTAACAATAGGAGTTTCTACAAGAGTGGAAATTTGGAGTAAGGAAGAATGGGACAGATATAATGATAGCGACGAGCTAAGTTACGATGCAATAGCAGAGAAAATGGTAGAACTAGGAATTTAAATAAAAGAATAGACAATGGGAGATAATAATTATAAAAGCAATGAAAGCAGGTGATACTTTTGGAATTCAAGCATGTGTCTGTACTACTAAAGGAAACAGTAGATAATTTGAAAATTAAACCAAATGGTATATATGTGGATGGTACCTTAGGTGGAGGTGGACATTCTTCATATATATGTGAGCAATTATCTAAAGAGGGAACTTTGATTGGCATAGACCAGGATAAAGACGCTTTAAAATCTGCATCTAAGAGATTAGAAGCATATGAAAACAATAAAATTTTTGTACATAGTAATTTTTCTAATATTAAAAATGTGTTAGAGGAACTTGAAATAGATGGAATAGATGGAATGATTCTAGATTTAGGAGTATCTTCATATCAGTTAGATGAGGGAGAAAGAGGATTTTCTTATCAACAGGATGCAGCCCTTGATATGAGAATGAACAGGGATATTGGATTCACTGCATGGAATGTAGTAAATGAATATGATGAATCAGAAATATTTAGAATTATAAAAGAGTATGGTGAAGATAGATGGGCCAAAAGAATTGCCAAATTCATAGTGGAAGAGAGACAAGAGAAAAATATAGATACAACCCTAGAACTTGTAGAAGTTATAAAAAAAGCAATTCCAGCTGCAGCTAGAAGAGAAGGGCCACATCCGGCTAAGAGAACTTTCCAAGCCATAAGAATCGAAGTGAATAATGAATTAGGAATTATAGAAAATACCATAAAGGATGCCGTAGAAAAATTAAATAAAGGTGGTAGACTTTCTATCATAACATTCCACTCGTTAGAGGATAGAATAGTTAAAAACACTTTTAAAGAATTAAGTATTGCATGCACTTGTCCGCCTGAATTTCCCATGTGTATGTGTGGAGGTAAAGCTAAGGTAAAAAGAATAACTAAAAAGCCTATATTGCCGTCAAAGGAAGAAATTGATGTAAACCCACGTTCAAGAAGTGCTAAATTAAGAGTAGCGCAAAAACTTTAATGTTCTAAATAATAAAGAGGGTGAATAAGTTGTTAGTAGCAAAACGTAAGTATAGTTATTATGAGGAGAATATTCCTGAAAGGGAAGAAAAGAAACAAATAGAGAATAAAACAAATAGAAAAAATAAAAAAGGTGATAAGTTATTTTTTTATAAAGTACAAACTATAGTCACTCTTTTGATTACGGCAACTTTTTGCGTGGGAATACTAGCAGGTTATGCAGAAATCAGCAAATTAAAGTACGAAGTGAATAATTTAGCTAAGGAATCAAAAAAAGCTCAATCTGAAATAAATAGACTAAAGGTTGAAATTGATAAGGTAAAGAGAAGTGATTTGATAGAAGAAAAAGCCAATACTACTTTAGGGATGCAATACCCGGAGAAAAGGCAAATGGTATTTTTAGAAGTGGATGATTTTGATTTGAAAAGAAATTTGAAGCAAGATACTAAGATTGTAGAAGAAACTAGCTTTATGGATGTTGTTAAAGGGACCATGGGCAAAATGATAACTAGTATAAAAGGCAATTTTAATATTTAGTAGGGGGGAAACTTAAATTGGCAATACCCAGCATTACAAACAAAAAAAGACTAGTCTTATTATTGTTTTTATCTAGCATAGCTTTACTTCTACTAGTATTTCGCCTTGGGTGGATTCAAATTGTAAAAGGTGAAAAGTATAGAGAAATGGCCCAAGTACAACAAACTAGAGATATTCCTATTCCTGCTAAAAGGGGAATAATCTATGATAGAAATGGAAAAGAATTAGCTATAAGTGCAAGCACTTATACTGTGTGGGCAAGGCCAACTGAAGTAACTAAATCGGGTAAAGCTGATGATACTGTAGCTAAGTTGGCTGAAATCCTTGGTGAAAATGAAGAAGACATAAGGAAAAAAGTCACTAGAAAGAATACAAGTTTAGTAAAAGTTAAAAAATGGATAGAAAAAGAAACGGCAGATAGTATAAGAAAAGAAGGGCTAAAGGGTATATCCATAGCAGAAGACAATAGAAGATATTATCCCTTTGGAAATTTTGCATCCCATGTGATAGGTCATACTACAGATGACAATATGGGCCTATCGGGAGTGGAACTTAAATATGATAAATATTTAAGTGGTCTACCTGGTCGTTGGATAAAAAATACGGATGCAGCAGGAAGACAACTTTATTATGGGACGGATAAGTATTATGAAGCTGAAAATGGATTGAATGTGGTGTTAACCATAGATGAAATAATTCAGCATTTTACTGAAAAGGCCCTTAGTAACACATTGGCTGCTACCAAGGCTAAAAGAGTATTTGGTATAGTTATGGATCCTAAAACAGGAGATGTATTGGCCATGTCAGTTAAACCGGATTATGACCCTAATGATGCAAGAACTCCATTAGACGAAAATCTTAAAAGGGAGTATGATGTGGCTGATAATAAGGAAAAGTCAAAAATTTGGAATAAGATGTGGAGAAATCCAATAATTAGTGATACGTACGAACCTGGATCCACCTTCAAACTCATAACTTCAGCAGCTGGACTAGAGGAGGGAGTAGTGGCACCTGATTCATCTTTTCACTCTCCAGGATATATTGTTGTAGCTGGACAAAGACTAAAATGTTGGAGATATTATAGACCTCATGGACATCAATCCTTTACAGAAGGAGTACAAAATTCTTGCAACCCCGTCTTTGTAGAGGTAGGTCAAAGGCTAGGAATAGAAAAATACTACGAGTACTTAGATGCTTTTGGATTTACTAATACTACAGGTATTGATTTGCCAGGGGAAGGAAGAGCGATAATACAAAATAAAAATATAATAGGACCGGTTGAACTTGCAACCATGTCATACGGCCAAGGGATATCAGTAACTCCACTTCAATTAATAAGTGCCATTTCAGCTGTTGGAAATGATGGTAAACTCATGAAACCTAGAATAGTAAAAGAATTAGTTGATGATGAGGGAAATGTCATACATAGATATGAACCTAATATGGTTAGACAAGTAATATCTGAAAAAACAGCTAAGGAACTAAGCACCATAATGGAGAGTGTTGTTTCTGATGGATCTGGTAAGAAGGCCTATATACCAGGTTATAGAGTAGGTGGAAAGACTGGAACGGCAGATAAAGTAATTGATGGAAGGTATGCAAAGGGAAAAACTTATTCATCCTTTATATCGTTAGCTCCTGCCAATGATCCAAAGTTAGCTGTTTTAGTAGTAGTAGATGAACCCCAAGGGGTTAGATTTGGTAGTTTAACTGCAGCACCAGCTGTAGGGGAAATATTAAAGGATTCCCTTAGATATCTTGAAGTAGAGCCTCAATTTAATGAGGAAGAAGTTAAAGAATACGAAAAGGCAGAAGTGTCCGTACCAGAAATAAGAAACCTTCCATTAAAGGAAGCTGCTCAAATTTTAAGTAAAAACAATCTAAGATATGAAACAGAACCTATGAATGTAGAAAATTCTGATATTACAATCATAGATCAGTTTCCAAAGCCTGGAGCTAAGGTGTTGGAGAATTCAGTTATAATATTATATTTAAAGAAGGAATAACTTAAATCTTAGGCAAATACTAGATTTGTTAACAATCTAAATCTAAAATATAGATAAATTGTGTTATAATTAGAATAAATGAAAAATAATCAAGGCAACTTAAGTCGAAGTTATATCACTTTGGATTAAGTTGCCTTTTCGTGAGTTTTGTTTATAATTATAGTTTGAGGTCTATAATACTAAGATTAAATGCCTTTAAGGCCATAAAAAAGAATTTCCATGAGGGGTGTAGTTTATGAAATTAAAAGATATAATTAATGAAATAGATGTAATAGATACAAGTGGAGACTTAAATGTGGAAATAAACAATATTTGTTATGACTCTAGAAATATAAAAGAAGGAGATTTGTTTGTGTGTGTCAAAGGCTTTAAGGTAGATGGACACAAATACATAGATTCGGTTATAAAAAAAGGGGCTAAAGCCCTTGTTGTAGAAGACGAAGTGAATTTAGAAGGGGTAACCTTAGTTAAAGTTTCTAATTCAAGAAAGGCTATGGCAAGAATTGGAGCTAACTTTTATGGGAACCCAACTAACCAAATGGAAGTCATAGGTATTACAGGAACTAATGGTAAAACTACTATTACCTATTTGATTAATAGTATTTTAGATAATAAAAATGTAAAATCTGGAATTATAGGAACTATATGTCATAAGATATTAAATAGGGAGTATAAAGCCAATAACACTACACCAGAAGCATTTGAATTACAAAAAATGTTTAAAGAAATGAAAAATGCGGATGTGGATGTGGCTATTATGGAGGTTTCATCCCATTCAATAGAGTTAAATAGAGTTGACAGTATTAATTTTTCTATAGGTATATTTACCAATTTAACGAAGGATCATTTAGATTATCACGAAGATATGAATAATTATTATGAAGCTAAGAAAAAATTGTTTTTCATGACTAACAAAGCAAATATAATAAATGTGGATGACCCTTATGGAAAAAAATTAGTAGAAGAATTAGAATCTACTCATATTGAAACTATTACATATGGAATAGATAATGAATGTGATATAAAAGCTGAAAATATGAGTATAACCCCAAAGGGTGCTAGTTTCACATTAGTTACCCCTAAATTCAGTGGAGAGATTAAATTAAATACACCTGGTAAATTTTCCATATATAATGGATTAGCAGCAGCTAGTGCAGCTTATATTTTAGGATATTCCTTTAAGGATATTAAAGAGGGTCTAGAGAATAATAAAGGGGTTTCAGGTAGATTTGAGAAAGTAGAAAATTCTAAAGGATACAATGTGATTGTAGATTACTCCCATACACCAGATTCTTTAGAGAATGCCTTGATGACAGCTAAAGAGTTTAGCAAAGGAAAGATAATAACTGTATTTGGTTGTGGTGGTGATAGAGATAGGACGAAAAGACCTATGATGGGGAACATAGCAGGAAAATTATCTGATTACGTGGTTATAACAAGTGATAATCCAAGAAGTGAAGAACCAAATAGTATTTTAGATCATATAGAAAAAGGAATTATTGAGACTAATTGTGAATATAAAAAAATAGTAGACAGAAAAGAAGGAATAAGGGAGGCTATTAAAATGGCAAAGAAGGATGACGTAGTTTTAATAGCTGGAAAAGGTCATGAGACTTATCAAATATTAGGGGATAAGACTATAGATTTTGATGACAGATTAGTGGCTAAGGCCATTATTGAGGGGGAAATGTAGATGGAAATTAGTATAGGTGAAATAGTTAAATGTACTAATGGTCAATTAATTAAAGGCAATACAGAGGAAGAAATCAGAAGAATATCTACTGACTCTAGAGATATAAAAGAGAATGACATGTTCATAGCCTTAATTGGTGAAAATTTTGATGGACATAAATTTTTAAAACCAGCAGTTAATAAAGGGGCAAAAACCTTATTAGTAAGTGAGTATGAAAATCACATAGAAGGAGTAACTATAATTAAAGTAGAAGATACACTTAAGGCCATGCAACAAATTGCCAAGTATTACATTTCGAAATTTGATATTTTAAAGGTGGCTGTAACAGGTAGTACAGGCAAGACTACTACTAAAGATATGATATACAATGTTCTTAGTAAAAAGTATAAAGTATTAAAGAATAAGGGAAACTTCAATAATCATATAGGACTTCCTAAAACTGTATTTGAATTAGACAGTACCTATGAAGCTTGCATACTTGAAATGGGTATGAGTGGATTTGATGAAATAGATTTATTAGCAAATATAGTAAGGCCCCATATAGGCGTTATAACTAATGTGGGTTTGTCACACATAGAAAGATTAGGATCACAAGAAAACATATGTAGGGCCAAAATGGAAATTAAGAATTATTTTAATGAAAATAATACCTTAATATTAAATGGTGATGATAAATTCCTATGTGAGGAAAAAGGAGAAAAATATAATGTTGTAAAAGTTGGGTTAAACCCAAAATCCCAGCTTAAAGGAGAAATAAAAAAGGACTTACACAAGGATGGAATCATATTTAATGTGACATATGAGGATAAAGACTATGAATTCAGATTAAATGTGGCTGGAATACATAATGTATACAATGCCCTTAATGGAATAATGGTAGGAATTATAGGAAATGTGCCTATGGACAAAATAAAAGAAGCCATTTCTGAATTTGAAAGTGGAAAGATGAGATTAAATATAAAAGAAAATGGTGAAATTCTAATTATAGATGACACATATAACGCAAGTCCAGATTCGATGGAAGCTGGAATTAATGTACTTAAAAATATTGGAAAGAATAGAAAAATTGCCATACTAGGAGATATGCTAGAGATGGGAGAATATGCTAAGAACGCCCACTATAATATAGGGCATAGGGTAAGCGAAGAGAACATAGATATATTAATAGCCGTTGGAAATGACGCACTCCATTATAAAACTGGAGCTATGGGAAATGGAATGGATAGCAACAGAACTTTCTTCTTTAAAACTAATCAGGAAGTAATAAAGTTTTTAAAAGACTTTGTGAAGGAAGATGACACTTTCCTAATTAAAGGTTCTAGGGGAATGAAGATGGAAGAACTAGTAAAATACCTGCAAGAGAGGAGATAAATAGATGAGTTATTTACAAATGATTATAGTTACAGGAGCATCCTTTTTTATTACTTTAATATTAGGACCAATTGTTATACCAATTCTCCAAAGACTTAAAGTCGGACAAAGCATAAGAGATGAGGGGCCAAAGTCCCATATGAGTAAATCCGGGACTCCTACCATGGGTGGAATAATGATGGTTTTGGCAGTTCTAATTACTACATTAACAGCAGGATTGTCTGGAGAGCAAATGAAGGATTTATATGTGATGCTATTTGCTACTATATCATTTGGACTAATAGGGTTCATAGATGATTTTATAAAAGTTGTACTAAAGAGAAATTTAGGATTAAGAGCATATCAAAAGTTAATCGGGCAAGTGTTAATTGCTCTTATATTAGCTATTTATTTTTTGAAAACTTCAAGTTATAAGGCAAATATATATATACCTTTTATTGATACTAGTATAGATTTTGGCATATTATATATTCCCTTTATAGTTTTATTTGTTGTAGGAACAACTAACAGTGTTAATTTAACAGATGGATTAGATGGGTTAGCTTCTGGTGTGACTTTAATAATAGCAGCTTTCTTTAGTCTAGTAGCCGTTAAGATGGGAATGCCTAGTGTAGCCATATTTTGTGGTGCGTTAACAGGTGCATGTTTAGGTTTTTTAAGATTCAATGCATATCCTGCAAAGGTATTTATGGGAGATACGGGTTCAATGGCCTTAGGTGGTGCTATTGCAGCAGTTAGTATACTTACTAACTTGACTATGATAATTCCAATTGTAGGCGGAATATATTTTATAGAGGCCTTATCTGTTATTATACAAGTAGTTTCGTTTAAGCTTACAGGTAAAAGAGTATTTAAAATGAGTCCACTTCATCATCACTTTGAATTATGTGGATGGAGAGAAACTAAGGTAGTGATTGTATTTTGGTTAACTACTTTTGTTTTATGTATGATCGGACTATTTGGAATTAGAATATAATTAGCTAGAAAGCAGGTGTTTTTTAATGGATTTAAAAGGTAAAAAAGTACTGATTGTAGGTATGGGCAAATCAGGCATAGCCACAGTGAATACATTATCAGAACAAGGGGCTATAGTTTATACTTATGATAAAAAAACTAAAGAGGAATTAAAGGACATATTATTAAAAATTAATGAAAATAAGATAGCAGAAATGTATAGTGAATTTCCAAATAGTGAAGAATTTGATTTGATAGTATTAAGTCCTGGAGTTCCTACTGACTTAGAATTTATAAAAGAAGCTAAATCAGGGAATGTGGAAGTTATTGGGGAATTAGAGCTTGCTTATCGATTATGCAATGGAACTTTTATTGCCATAACAGGAACTAATGGAAAAACTACTACTACAGCTTTGACAGGAGAAATATTTAAAAATGCTAAAAAGGATACTTATGTGGTAGGAAACATAGGGGTGGCGGCCATATCAAAGGCACCTTTAGCTAAAAATACTTCCATAATGGTTACAGAAGTAAGTAGTTTCCAACTAGAGAGCATCAAAGAGTTTAAGCCTCATATAGGAGCCATATTAAACATTACACCAGATCATTTAAACAGACATAAGACTATGGAAAATTACATAAAGGCTAAGGCTGATATATTTAGAAATCAAAATGAAAATGACTTTATTATATTAAATAAGGATAATGAAGAAACTTATAAGTTATCAAATAAATGTAAGTCAAAGGTCATATTCTTTAGTAGAAAGGAAATCTTACAAGAAGGTGCATATGTAAAAGATAAAACTATTATTGTAAAGAAGGATAATAGGTCATACGAAATCTGTCATACTTCTGATTTACAAATTCCAGGAACGCATAATCTGGAAAATGCCCTTGCAGCTACGGCTATATGCTTTTGGGCTGGAATAGATGTGGCGTCTATTAGAAAAACCTTAAAGGAATTCATGGGAGTAGAACATAGAACAGAATTTGTTAGTGAGATAAATGGAGTTAGATATATTAATGACTCAAAGGGAACCAATCCTGATGCATCCATAAAAGCCATAGAAGCTATGAAAAATCCTATATTACTAATAGCAGGTGGAATGGATAAGGGAAGTGATTTTACTGAGTTTATAAGTTCTTTTAATGGTAAAGTAAAAAATATGATTTTACTAGGAGAAACGGCTAAAAAAATAGAGGAAACAGCTAAAGAAAATGAATTTTACAATATAACTATCGTAAAGGACATGAATGAAGCTGTTAAAGCTGCAAGTGCTATGGCAGTAAGTGGTGATTGTGTATTATTATCACCTGCTTGTGCAAGTTGGGATATGTATAAGAGTTACGAAGTGAGGGGAAAAGATTTTAAAGAGTGTGTTCTAAACTTAAGGGGGTAAAAGGTATGGCTAAAAGGAAATCAAGCGACTTTACTTTACTATTGCTAGTGCTAATATTAGTAGTAATAGGAGTTATTATGGTTTTTAGTTCTAGCCATTACTATGCACTTACCAAACTAAATGATTCCTATTATTTTCTAAAAAGGGAACTTTTATGGGCTACTATAGGTATGATAGGTATGATATTTACTATGAATTTTGATTATTTTAAATACAGAAAGTTAGCACCATATGCCTTTGGTTTGAGTATAGTACTTTTATTGTTAGTATTGACACCGCTAGGAAAGGAATTCAATGGAGCCAGGCGGTGGATTGGCGTAGGTAGCTTTACTATAATGCCAGGGGAGATAAGTAAAATTTGTGCTATACTATTTGTGGCATCTAGCTTATCTTCTGTGGGAGATAAAATAAAGAAGTTCTTATCTGGAGTGTGCCCTTATATACTTATAATAGGAATATATATGGGACTTATATTACTACAACCTAATATGAGTACGGCTGTAACAATAGGTGCAGTAATTGCTTGTATGATGTTCATTGCAGGCATGAGGTGGTTTCACGTTATAGTAATGGGCATGGGGGGCTTTTTTGCTCTTGCAGCAATGGTTGTGGCAGCTCCCTATAGAATGAAGAGATTAACTGGATTTTTAGATCCCTTTAAAGATCCAATGGGAACAGGATATCAAGTTATACAATCCCTATATGCATTAGGTTCAGGTGGGTTATTTGGAGTGGGATTAGGAAGAAGTATGCAAAAATACTTATATATCCCAGAGCCTCAAAATGATTTTATTTTTGCCATAATAGGGGAAGAACTAGGATTTGTTGGGTGTATGGTAATTATTATACTATATGTACTCTTAATTTGGAGAGGAGTTAGAATTGCCGTAAATGCACCAGATACCTTCGGATGTCTATTAGCATCAGGGATTACATCAATGGTTGCAGTACAGACTATAATAAACATTGCTGTTGCCACATCATCCATGCCAGTTACGGGTATGGCCCTTCCTTTCATAAGTTGGGGAGGAAATTCTCTTGCTATATTTATGGCATCAATTGGAATATTGCTAAATGTTTCAAGGTATTCTAATTTAGATAGGAGTTGACGTAATGAAAGTACTAATTACAGGTGGGGGTACTGGAGGTCATATATATCCAGCTATTGCCATTGCAAATAAAATAAAAGATGAAATCAAAACAGCTCAAATATTATTTGTAGGTACAGAAAAGGGATTAGAAAGTGAATTGGTCCCTAAGGAAGGCTACAATCTAGAGACAATAAAGGTAAGTGGATTTAAAAGAAAAATTTCCTTGGATACGGCAAAATCACTAGTAGACTTGGCCTGTGGTCTAAAGGATTCCATAAAGGTAATATTGAAGTTTAAACCAGATATTGTTATTGGAACTGGTGGATATGTATGTGGCCCTGTGGTATTTATAGCTTCAATGCTCAATATAAAAACAGTTATTCATGAGCAAAATGTCATACCAGGAGTAACTAATAAGATATTGGGTAAGTTTGTTAATAGAGTTTTAGTAAGCTTTCATGAGTCTAAGAAATACTTTGATAATGATAAAAAAGTCTATGTTACAGGAAATCCAATTAGAAAAGAATTTATAAAAATAAGTCAGGAAAGTTCTAAAGAACAAATAGGAGCAAAAGAGGACGAATTTGTAGTTTTATCCTTTGGGGGAAGTCGAGGAGCTGAAAAAATAAATAAAATTATGGCCAAAGTCATAGAAAAAACCTATGATAATAAAAAAATAAAAATAATCCATGTAACAGGAAGTAGACACCATAAAGAAGTAATGGATTTCTTTAAAGAAAAGGGTATAGGAAACAATATTAAGGATTCTGTAAAAGAATATATATATGATATGGCAAAATATATGGGAGCAGCAGATTTGGCCATATGTCGTGCTGGGGCTATAACTTTAGCTGAGATAACGGCTATGGGAATACCATCTATTTTAATACCATCTCCTTATGTTACTAATAATCATCAAGAACATAATGCTAGGGTACTAGAAGATAAAGGGGCTGCCATATTGGTTAAAGAGGCTGAATTTGATGAAGACATTATACTTGAGAATATATATAAACTATCAAAAGAAAAAGATAAATTAAATACGATGGCTAAAAAGAGTAGGGAGATAGCAAAACCAAATGCTACTGATATAATTTATTCTAATATACTAGAAGTACTAAAATCATAAAGTAGATAAATATTTTCCTATCTATGGGAACACCTTCGAGATTAATGCATAAAATGATTAATATATTAGGTATTGTGCGTATCTTAAGTTGTATATGAAATATTTGTGAAAAACTCGGAGGTGTAGTTTATGAGCCGACTGCTAGTAAAGGGCCAAAATAAATTAAATGGAGAACTGGCAATCAAAGGAGCAAAAAATGCAGTTTTACCTATTTTGGCTGCTACTATTTTGAACAAAGGTGAAAGTATCTTATTTGATGCGCCTCATCTTAGTGATGTTGATGCTATGATTAATATATTACAATCTATAGGTTGTAAAATAGAATTTGAAAATTCCATAATGAAAGTTGATACTAGTAATCTAAGTTCACACGAAATTCCAGAACATTTAGTAAGAGAAATGAGATCGTCCATATTTTTAATGGGGCCAATGTTGGCCAGATGTGGAAAAATAAAGATAAGTTACCCAGGAGGATGCGAAATTGGTCCTAGACCTATAGACCTACATTTAAAAGCTTTGAGACAATTAGGAGTAAAAATTAAAGAGGCTCATGGATTTTTGGAATGTGAAGTGGTAAAATTAGATGGTACAGAAATACATTTAGATTATCCTAGTGTAGGGGCTACAGAAAATACCATGCTATTAGCAGTAATGGCAAATGGTACTACTAAGATCCGAAATGCAGCAAAGGAGCCAGAGATAGTTGAGTTGCAAACTTACCTAAATAAAATGGGTGCAAAAGTATCTGGAGCTGGAACTAGTCAAATCACTATTGAAGGGGTAAAAAAGTTAAATAGAGTTGAGCATAAAATAATGGCAGATAGGATTGTGGCAGGAACCATGTTAGTGGCAGGTGCCATGGCAGGTGGAGATATTATTTTAAAAAATATAGTTATAGATCACATAAAACCTATCATATCTAAGTTAAGAGAATCAGGCTGTATTATAGAAGAAAAAACTGATTCTTTAAGATTGAAAACTCATAAAAGAATAAAGGCTATTGAAATGACTAAAACACTGCCTTATCCTGGTTTCCCAACGGATATGCAGGCTCAATTTATGTCCCTTATGGCTATTGCTAAAGGAACTAGTATAATTACAGAAACTGTATTTGAAAACCGATTTAAACATGTGGATGAACTTATGCGAATGGGAGCTAATATTAAAATAGATGGTAGAGTAGCTGTTATTCAAGGTGTGCCCGAGTTAACAGGAGCTAATGTTACTGCCAAAGATTTAAGAGGGGGAGCAGCTTTAGTTTTAGCAGGACTAGGTGCAGAAGGAATTACTATAGTAAATAATGTTAAGCATATAGATCGAGGTTATGATAGAATTGAAGAAATGTTAAAATGTTTAGGAGCAGAAGTTTATCGATTGAATTAAGAAGCAGCTTAAGCTGCTCTTAAATAATACAAAAAAGTGGACAAACAGTGGGATGGTTATGATGAAAAAAAGTAGTGTGGGATTAAAAGTTAATAAAGAAAAGAAATTGTTCATATTTACTATAATGATATTAATAACCATAATTTCATTTATTTTAGTATTTAAAACAGAGTTATTTAGTGTGAAGTATGTGGAAGTTTTAGGAATAGAAAACTTAACAAAGGAAATTGTGGTAGAAGAGGCTGGAATTAATTTTGGCGGTCATATATTGAAAGAAGATTTAGAGAATATTAAACTAAATGTAGAATATGATCCATATGTTAAAAGTGCCCTAGTAGAAAGAAGAATTCCTAATAAAATAGTTATAAACATAGAGGAAAGAAAAGAAAAAGCTCTAATTAACTTTATGGATACATACTTAATCATTGATGAAGAGGGTGTAGTTCTAAGGTCTAGCTTTAATAGAGAAAATTTGATTTTAATTAAAGGCATAGAGTTTGACAATTTTGTTGAAGGAGAAAAATTATCAGTAAAGGATGAAAAGCAATTTAAATATGCCTTACATATGGTGGATAGCAGTGAGAAGAACGGAATAAATCTAAAGGAAATAAATGTTAGTGACTTAAATGATGTTAAAATAAATATTAATGGGTATTTAATATGTAACTTAGGTTCTGGTGAAGAACTAGACAGAAAGTTAAATACCTTGAGAAAAATTATAAAAGATTTAGAAAAGAAAGATATAGTAAGGGGTATTGTAGATATGAGCCATAACGGCTATCCTACCTATAGACCTATAGAATAGGAGGGATAAAATGAACAAAATCAAAGCAAGAATGTCTATTGGAGTAATTTGTATGATTTTAGGGTTAGTTTTAGCTTTACAGTTTAGATCAGTACAGAATAATTATCTTCAAGGAATTGGCTCAGCCCAAAAGGCTCAAGATTTGGCTGTGGAACTTAAGAAAGTTAGACGGGAAAAGGAAGCTCTAAAAAGTGAAATAAATTCTTTGGAAGGTAAGATAAAAGAAATAGAGGAAGCAGAGGCTAAAGAGGACGTTCTTGTAAGAAATATTAGAAATGAATTAGAGAAGTACAAAATAATTTCTGGATTTAAAAGGGTAAAAGGACCAGGTGTAGTTGTAGTCATAGATGATCCTCCCGTGGATCCACAATTTCCTACAGATGTTAGTATTATAATGTATAATTATGATTTATTGTTGAGTTTAATAAATAAATTAAATGATGCGGGAGCAGAAGCTATATCCATAAATGAGCAAAGGGTTGTATCACAAACAGAGATAAATTTAGCAGGAAGTAATGTTAATATTAACTCTGTACCAACGGCGCCTCCATTTATAGTTAAGGCTATTGGTAATCCTGATACTTTAGCATCTACTTTAAATATTAGATTTGGTATAGTAGAGCAAATGAGAAGTGAAAGGTATAATTTAAGGGTAACAGTGGAGCGAAAGAATGAGATATTAATTCCTAGATATAACGAAGTAATTAAATTTAGATATGCACAGCCTGTAGAAGAAGAGGGACAATAATAGAGGTGAACTCATGAATAATAAAAGTGGTAAGTGGGTTATATTGTTTTTTTGCTTAATACTAGGAATAACCATTTCTTTAGAACTTAAAAATGTAAAGGAAAGGTACTTATATGCACCTTTGAAGGAAATACATGATTATAAAATTGTCCTTGAGAGTGAAAAACAAGAAATAAAGAAAATCAAAGAAGTTATAAGAGAAATGAATAAAAAAATACTTGCCTATGAGAATATTAAAGATGATGATGGTAAATTGAAATATGAAATGCTTGATGAACTAAAAAACCAAAAGGCCATGGCAGGCTTTAGTGAATTAGAGGGACCAGGAATAATATTAACCGTAGATGATAGTAAAAGAGATTTATTTGAAGGAGAAGACCCTAATAATGTAATAGTTCATGACGCAGATGTGTTAAATTTGGTGAATGATTTGAAAGTAGCCGGATCAGAGGCTATATCCATAAATGGACAAAGAATAATTAATACGACAGAACTAATATGTGCAGGCCATAGTATAAGGATAAACAATCAATTTTTTGCTCAACCCTTTGTAATAAAAGCTATAGGAGAGCCTAAAACTTTAGAAGCATCCTTAATAGCACCTGGTACATATGGGGCATTACTTAAGGAATTTGGACTATATATTGAGGTTAATACCTCTTCTCACATTAATATACCTGCTTATGAGGAAGGTCTTAATGTGAAATACATGAAAGTTATAAAAGAAGGTGAGTAAATGTATATTGCTATATTAGGATTAATAATAGGTATTGTATTAGGATTTTATGTACCAATTACCTATCCAACATCTTATTCTCTGTACATGTCAGTAGCAATATTAGCAGCATTGGATTCAGTATTCGGTGGAGTCAGAGCATATGTTCAAGAAAAATTTGAAACATTTATATTCATAACAGGTTTTTTTGGTAATGCAATTTTGGCAGGGTTACTAGCATATATAGGAGATAAACTGGGAGTTCCTCTATACTATGCGGCCATATTCACTTTTGGTGGCAGATTATTCCAAAATTTTGCCATCTTGAGAAGATTAATGATAGAAAAAATTAGAGAAAAATAATATTTTTTTCTTATAAAAAAAGGAAATTTTGATAAGGATGTTGAATTTACTATAGTAGCCTAGCTATAGTATTTGAAAAAATAATGTTTACTTAAAATAGAGTTAGACTATGCTCCAAACATGATAATATATTTAGGATGTTCATAGCTAAAAGAGGAGGTAATTTCATGTTAGAATTTGATGTGGATATGGAACAATTTGCGCAGATAAAAGTTGTTGGAGTCGGCGGCGGCGGAAACAATGCTGTTAATAGAATGATTGAGTCCCAATTAAAAGGTGTGCAATTTATTGCTGTAAATACAGATAAGCAAGCTCTTTTTACTTCAAAAGCAGAGTATAAAATCCAAATAGGGGACAAGCTTACTAAGGGATTAGGAGCTGGAGCAAATCCTGATATTGGTAGAAAA
Source organism: Anaeromicrobium sediminis (assembly GCF_002270055.1). Lineage (NCBI taxonomy): Bacteria > Bacillati > Bacillota > Clostridia > Peptostreptococcales > Thermotaleaceae > Anaeromicrobium > Anaeromicrobium sediminis. The sequence continues at coordinate 80,182 of NZ_NIBG01000011.1, forward strand.
GCTGCTGAGGAAAGTAAAGAGGAGATATATCAAGCATTACAAGGTGCTGATATGGTTTTTGTAACTGCTGGTATGGGAGGCGGTACAGGAACAGGTGCGGCTCCAGTAGTAGCTCAAATAGCAAAAGAAATGGGTATATTAACTGTAGGTGTTGTGACTAAGCCATTTACTTTTGAAGGTAAAAGAAGAATGCAGCACGCAGAAAAGGGAACAAAGGATTTAAAGGATAAGGTTGACACTTTGGTAACTATTCCTAATGATAGATTATTACAGGTGGCAGAAAAGAAAACTTCCATAATGGATGCTTTTAAAATTGCAGATGATGTACTAAAACAAGGTGTACAAGGTATATCTGACTTAATCGCAGTTCCTGGTCTTGTGAACCTAGACTTTGCAGATGTTAAGACTATCATGTTTGAACAGGGCTTAGCTCATATGGGTGTTGGACGAGTTAGTGGAGAAAATAGAGCAGTTGAAGCAGCTAAGCAAGCTATTCAAAGTCCTCTTCTTGAGACTTCAATTCAAGGTGCTAAGGGTGTACTTTTAAATATTACAGGTGGAGGAAGCTTAGGATTATTTGAAGTTAACGAGGCAGCTGAATTAGTTTCTCAAGCGGCAGATCCAGATGCAAATATTATATTTGGTGCTGTGATTGATGAAAGTTTAAAGGATGAACTTGTAATTACTGTTATAGCTACTGGATTTGATAATGAGAAAAATCCAATGCCTAAAACTTCTATCTTAACGAGAGAAGAAGGTAATGAGGATGTTAAAGAAGAGGTTAAAGTTGAGGAAACTCAAGTTGAAGATAACTTGGATATACCTACTTTTTTAAGAAGAAGAAGATAATATTAAGTTAATTAAAAATGTAACTAAAACATAAAGTTTTAGTTACATTTTTTTTGTCGTAAAATAACAGATTATAAGGGTAAATAACCCTTTTTCGACTACATAGAATGACAAGGTTTTAAAAAAAAATAATATATAATAGACATATCCTAAGGGACATGGGAATATTTTTTAAAAAGAGATTATGCTAAATGGGGGATTAGGTATGTATGAAGTATATGCTGAGTATCTTTTTTTAGAAAATTTACTTATGAATTGGATTATATTACATTTAACGGCACATTTTAGCAAATTTGAAGTGAGGAAATATAAAATATGGGTTGGAGCAATAGTTGGTGCTTTATATGCATTTGTATTTTTCTTTCCATCACTTAGTTTTATGTACTCCATGATAATGAAGATAGTTATTTCTATCTTAATAGTTGTACTTACTTTCATGCCATATAAGTTTATTGATTTTTTAAAACTAGTGGGTATTTTTTATTTAATATCCTTTATGTTTGGAGGGGCCGCATTTGCATTATTCTATTTTACTGGATTTGAAGGTATAGTTAGTAATGGTATATTCTATATTGGAAATTTTACAACAAAATTATTAATATACTCTGGTATTGTATCTTATATCCTAATTAAATTTTGTTGGGAGCATGTACAAGAAAAAATTTCTAGGGAAAAACTATACATTCCAGTTTCAATAGAAGTGGAAAATCATAAAAGTAGCGTAAAGGCATTAGTAGATACGGGAAATTCATTGGAAGATCCTCTATCAAAATATCCTGTAATAGTAGTAGAGTACAGTGCCATAAAAGATTTAATTCCAAATGATATAAAAGATATGTTGACTAATAATAATATTAGTTATGATGTATTTCTAAAAATAGGTAATGACTCTAATTGGAATAGTAGAATTAGGGTAATTCCATTTAATTCATTGGGAAAGGAAAATGGAATGCTAATAGGCTTTAGGCCAGATATGGTAAATGTGGAAGGTAAGAAACATATTAAAAATATTATAGTAGGAATATATACTAAAAGATTATCCAAAAATGGAGATTATAGTGCTTTACTACATCCAGATATTCTTAAGTAAATTTACATCAAATGGGAGGCGTTAAAGTGTTTAAAATAGTATCTAACATGAGGAGATTATATAAAAAGTTTATAATTAATATTAAGATTAAACTAGGAATATTTCAGATAAAAGATGTGTTTTATATTGGGGGGAGTGAAGCCCTTCCTCCACCACTGAAACCTCACGAAGAAATGGAACTATTGTCTAAGCTTAATGTGGACAGCAATTATGTTAGAACAGTTTTAATAGAGCGTAATTTAAGACTAGTAGTGTACATAGCTAGAAAATTTGAAAATACAGGTATAGGCGTAGAAGACCTAATTTCAATAGGAACTATAGGGCTTATAAAAGCTGTTAATACTTTTGATCCAGAGAAGAAAATTAAATTAGCCACATATGCTTCAAGGTGTATTGAAAATGAAATACTAATGTATTTGAGAAGAAATAGTAAAGCAAAGGCGGAGATATCCTTTGATGAGCCTTTAAACATTGATTGGGATGGTAACGAATTATTACTATCAGATATATTAGGAACGGAAAATGATATTATATATAAATTTTTAGAAGAAGAAGTAGATAAAGAACTATTAGACTTAGCTTTGACAAAGTTATCAAATAGGGAGAAAAAAATAATGGAACTTAGATTCGGCCTTAGAAATGGACAGGAAAAGACCCAAAAAGAAGTGGCGGATTTGTTAGGTATCTCTCAATCCTATATATCTAGATTGGAAAAGAGAATAATATTTAGATTGCAAAAAGAAATAAAGAAGATAACTTAATAGGTAAAAACAATAGGTAGGATACATTCCTACCTTTTTTCTATTTTTTGGATATAGGAAAGTGTATAAACATAAAATTAAGAGGCAATAATTTTATTAAGTAAGGGGGCAATAAAAGGTAGAAGCGGAGGAATAAGTAATGCATGTAAACAAAGTAGAGATTTGTGGTGTTAATACATCTAAACTTCCTGTGCTTACAAATAATGAAATGAAAAAATTATTTGGAAGAATTCACGCCGGAGATTTATCAGCTAGAGAAGAGTTTATAAGGGGAAATTTAAGACTAGTACTAAGTGTAATTCAAAGATTTAACAACAGAGGCGAGCATGTAGATGACTTATTTCAAGTAGGGTGTATAGGGTTAATAAAGGCAATTGACAATTTCGACTTGAGTCACAATGTAAGATTTTCCACTTATGCAGTACCAATGATAATAGGAGAGATAAGAAGATATTTAAGAGATAATAACTCTATAAGAGTAAGTAGATCATTGAGAGATACAGCATATAAAGCGCTTCAAGTTAGGGACCAATTGATAAATAAAAATGCTAAAGAACCTACTGTAACAGAAATAGCAAGGGTATTAGATATGCCAAGGGAAGATGTGGTATTTGCACTAGATGCAATCCAAGATCCCATATCTTTATTTGAACCTATATATCACGATAGTGGAGATGCCATATTTGTTATGGATCAAGTAAGTGATGAAAAAAGTGAAGATGAAATTTGGCTAGAAGGTATAGCATTGAGAGAGGCCCTTCGAAAACTAAATAACAGGGAGAAGCATATTTTAACATTGAGATTTTTCGAAGGTAGAACTCAGATGGAAGTTGCAGATGAAATAGGTATATCTCAAGCTCAAGTTTCAAGATTAGAAAAAACTGCTCTAAAGCATATGAAAAAATACATATAAATTAAAAGGGAAAGCATAATGGCTTTCCCTTTTAATTTAAAATGTAGTAATTTAATTTAAAGAGAAATAATATACTATTAATAATCAGTATTTGAATGAGTACATAATAAAGGGCATATTTGTTTTGAGTTTAGGAGGGATAAAAGGTGATAAGTACAGGTGAATTGAGAGAAAAGGAAATAATAAACGTGTCAGACGGTAAAAAATTAGGATTTGTATCAGATATAGAAATAAACTTAGAAAAGGGAAGAGTGGTATCTGTTATAGTTCCCACTGAAGGCAGGTTTTTAGGAATATTTGGTAAATATAATGAATATGTAATACCTTGGAGAGAAATAAATAAAATTGGAGTAGATGTAGTATTAGTTAATTCTAAAAGCGTGGTAGAAACTAATAAGGATAAGGTCGAGGAATATGAAGAGGAATATGAAGAAATGCCTGTGGAAAAGGAGATTTTTATTAAAAAAGAAGGAAATATATAGACATATAGGAAAAGAAATATTATAATTTGAGTAAAAGTAGATAAAATAGGGGGTGCACATATGAACTGCCCGTTTTGTGAGTGTTTTGATACAAAGGTTGTGGATTCACGACCTACTGAAGAAGGACAAGTAATAAGACGTAGAAGAGAATGCAGCAAATGTAAAAAGAGATTTACTACATATGAAAAAATAGAAGAGATTCCTTTGATAATAATTAAAAAAAATGGAAATAGGGAAGCCTATAATAGAAATAAAGTATTAAATGGTATAATAAGGGCTTGTGAGAAAAGGCCTGTATCCTTAAAGAATATTGAGAAAATAGTAGATAATATAGAAAGAAATCTTCACAATTCAATGGAAAAAGAAATAAAAAGTACATATGTAGGTGAATTAGTAATGAATGCCTTAAAGGAAATAGATGAGGTTGCCTATGTGAGATTTGCATCTGTATATAGACAATTTAGGGACATTAATACTTTTATGGAAGAATTAAAAAAGATGTTGGATGAAAAATAAAAATCATAAAATATATATAAATAATAGCAAGTTATATAACTTGCTATTATTTATATATATTTTTACCTTATTAAAAATTTCAAGTAAGGAGTTGATTAAGATGCCTTTTATATTAAAGGAAAGCACTAATGGTGCAAAATATTATGCTATAGATGAGTTTGATAAAACTAATATGGTAAAGACGTGCTTTACTACAAAGATGGGTGGGGTAAGTAATGGTGAATTTTCCACTTTAAACATGGGAACTAAGACCAATGATAAAAGGGAGAATATAATTAAAAACTATGAAATCATATGTGAGGCTCTAGGTATAAGGATGGAGAACTTAGTATTATCTGATCAAGTCCACAAAGATGAAATTAAAATCGTGCATATGGAGGATAAAGGTAAAGGCATTTTATGTGAAAGTGATATTAAGGAAATTGATGGATTAATAACGTCACAAAAGGATATTTGCTTAGTGACTCAGTATGCAGATTGTGTTCCTGTATATATATTTGATAAGAAAAATAAAGTAATATCTTTAGTACATTCTGGATGGCGAGGGACTGTAAAGAAAATAAGTAAAAAGGCAATTGAAATTATGAAAGATGTATATAATACAAATCCTTCAGACTGCATAGGAGCAATAGGGCCTTCTATAGGAGTTTGTTGCTATGAGGTAGACGAAAGGGTCATAGAAGAGTTTAAAAAACATTTTAATAATGTGGAGGATTTTGTGAAAAATAAGAAAAATGGAAAATATAATCTGGACCTATGGGAAGCAAATAAAAGTATATTAAAAGACACGGGTTTAAATGAAGAAAATATAATAGTTAGCCATGTATGTACCATGTGTAATGAAGAACTATTTTCATATAGAAGGGATAATGGAAATACGGGAAGAATGGCAGCAATGATGCAGTTACTGTGAAGGGAGACACAAAATGAAAAAAATATTAGTAGTAGATGACGAGGAATATATACGTGAACTTATAGAATTTAATTTAAAGAATAATGGCTATGAGGTGATTACTAGTGAAGATGGAGAGATGGCTATCAAAACGGCTAAAGAAGAAAAACCTGATTTAATAGTGCTAGATTTAATGTTACCCAAACTAAGTGGATTTGGCGTGTGTAAGGAGATCAGAGCCCATGAGGAAATAGGAAGTACACCTATTATAATGCTCACAGCTAAAAATGATGAGGGAAATAAAATTGAAGGTTTAGATGCAGGAGCTGATGATTATGTGACAAAGCCCTTTAGTGTGAAGGAATTGTTAGCTAGAGTAAGGGCTGTTTTAAGAAGATATGATAAAAATCATAAGAATAATAATGAAATAGCCATAAAAGATTTAACTATAAACTTAGATAGCCATGAAGTTAGAAGAAATGAAAAAAATATAGATCTAACTAATAAGGAGTTTGAACTATTAAAAGTATTAATTGAGAATAAAGGAAAGGTTCTTAATAGAAATTTTTTATTAGACCATGTATGGGGATATGATTATTTTGGAGATTCAAGAACTGTAGATGTTCATATAAGATATTTAAGAAAAAAAATAGAAGATACTAATAATGAATTTATAGAAACTGTAAGAGGAGTAGGATATAAATTAAGATAGGGTGATTTAATGAAGAAAAAAATATTGATAGTATATGGTACACTCATGATAATTGGTATTATGCTTACAGGTTTTTTGGCTTTTAGTTTAATTAAAACTAATTACACCATGAAAATTGAAGAACAATTAGTAAGTAATGGAGAACTTATAAATGAATTTATTAGTGAAAAATTAGAAAGTGGTTCTATGGATTATATGGAATTTGATAAATATGCTATGAAATATGCTATGAAGTCAAAAGTGAGAGTAACTTTTATAGATAAAAATGGGAAAGTTCTGGGTGACTCGGAGGTTAGTGAAGACCTAGTAGATCTTATGGAAAATCATATGTATAGATCAGAGGTTCAAAAGGCTTTAAAAGGTTATATAGGAAAGGATATAAGAACTAGTAGCACCACTAATGTGGAATATATTTATGTGGCAATTCCCTTAAAAGTCCATAATGAAATATATGGTGTAACCCGAGTGGCGTTCCCCCTTACAGAAATTAGAAAAATTAATTTGACTCTATTAAAATATATAATTTTATCTGTAATATGTGGGATTTTTTTAAGTTTGATAATTGGTTATAGATATGTGGACAATACTACTAAACCCATAAAGGAAATAACAGAAATATCAAGGAAGATTGCCAAGGAAAATTATAAAGGGAAAGTGGAAGTTCGTGGAGATGACGAAATAAGAATTTTAGCAGAAAATTTTAATATTATGGTGGAAAAATTAAATAATACAATAAATGAAACTAGGGATAAGAATATTAAATTAAAGTCCACTTTAAGTAGTATGAAGGCAGGTATATTTGCTGTTGATAAAGAATTAAATGTAATACTTGTAAATCATGCAGCAAAGGAATTTCTCGGTATAAAAGAGGAAAATGTGTATAAAAGACATATGGATGAAGTAGTACAGAATGAAGAATTAAAAGTCCTATTAAAAGATTTATTAATGGTGGGAGAGAGTACAGAAAAGAAGGTGGAAGTAAAATTATTAGAAAAAAGAATTTTAAAGATTTATACAAATCCAATAAAATTGGATTTAGACCCTAATAGGGTATTGGGAGTCATGGCCCTTGTTGAAGATATAACTGAAATCACAAGATTAGAAAATATGAGAAGTCAATTTGTGGCCAATGTTACTCATGAATTAAAGACTCCTCTCACATCTATAAGTGGATTTATAGAAACATTAAAATCTGGTGCTATTGATAATAAAAGTGTGAGAAGTAGATTTTTAGATATTATAGAAATAGAAACGGAGAGATTAAATAGACTTATAGACGATATACTTACCTTATCTGAGATAGAAAATAGAAGTTCAAATACTAGAAAAGAAGAAATAAATGTAAAATCCAGTATAGAAGAAGTGTTTTTCATAATGAAAAGAATAGGAGAAGAAAAGAATATAGAATGTGATCTTGAAATATCATCTTCCCTATCTAGTATATACGGAAACAGAGATTGGTTTAAACAAATGCTAATAAATTTAATAGGTAATGGAATAAAGTATACTAATGAAAATGGAAAAATATATATAAAAGTTTATGAAAAATATAATAAAATCATAATATCTGTTAAGGATACGGGAATAGGAATACCAAAAGAGGACATTCCAAGACTTTTTGAAAGGTTTTACAGGGTGGATAAGGCTAGAAGTAGGAAAGTTGGTGGAACGGGCTTAGGCTTAGCTATAGTAAAGCATATAATCCTATCCTTTAAAGGAAGTATTTCTATAAATAGTACCTTAGGTGAAGGTTCGGAGTTTGTTATTAAATTACCTATAAAAAAGATGCATAAGTAAACTTATGCATCTTTTTTTAATTAAAAATTTTAAAATGCAAATACTAAATAGAAGACATAAGATATTTAGTTAGGAGATGATTATGTGCATGACTTCATTGTATCTATGTTGCCTTCGTTTATGATGGGAATTTTGGCTAGAATATATATGATAAGAATAGATCAAAGGCAATATCCTAGTTACCCTCAAGGATTAATATCTCATTTTACTTTAGGAATTATAGCGGCTTTTTTAGGAGCTGTGGCATTACCTGCATTAGTAGAAAAGGAGTTTGGAGCTGTAACATTCTTAGCAGTAGCGGCTCAACAATTTAGGGATGTAAGGAGTATGGAGAGAGAAAGTTTGGATAATATAGAGCCTACTGAATTAGTTCAAAGGGGCACAGCATATATAGAGGATATTGCAAAGGCTTTTGAAGCTAGAAACTATATGGTTATACTAACATCTTTGTCAACTAGCTTGACCATATATTGTGTGAAAATTATTTATTCAAATATATATGTAGAGTTTATTGTGGGCATATGTGTAGGAACAATAGTCATGCTATTTTTAAAATTCCTGTTAATGAGACAATCCATAAGACAAATAGGAGAAGTGAGAAGTGCTAAAATGGTATTTGATGGGCCCATATTATTAGTAGACGATGTAGTTATAACTAATGTGGGATTAGATGCTACAAAGGATTTTTATTTAAAGTATGGATTGGCTGCAGAGATAATTCCTAGAGACGAAGATGCCATTGAAACTTTGGCTAATGTGGGACAAAGCCAAACTATACTTCATAATATATATGTGCAACTTGGTATAAAAAGGGATTCGGACGATGTTGAATACGCTCCTTTTGCTAAAAGAAATTTAGAAACGGGAAGTATGATAATCATATGTATACCATTAATTAAAGATGAGAAACTTCTTTTAGAGAGTATACAAGGAACGCCTATTTTAGAGACTGCTAAAAGAAAAACCTTATATAGAAATAGTTTTAAAAAAATGTCTTAGGAGGGATTGAAATTGGATATAGGTATAAAAGATTCAATAGTGGCTATAGTTACTACAGATAGAAATTCCATTTCTAATTATTGTTCTGTTCCTATATTTTATGCAGATACTAAGGAACAAAAGGAAAGTCTAGCTGTGAACTTATCTAAAATTACCATGTCAGCAATTCATGATTTAGAAAATGGTTGTTTTGTGTTAATAAGGCATTAAATACTTGACTAACATAAGATTTCCAATTATAGTGTATATATGTTTTTTTTATGATATAATTTTTAAGGTAAATTTATTTGATAAAGGGTGTACTCAATAATGGAAGTAAATGTAGAAAAATTTAAAAATATAATATTAGATGTGGAAAAGGGCAGTATTGGAGAAGAATTAGGTATAGAGCCAGGAGATATATTGCTTAAAGTCAATAATGTAGAAATAAGAGATATAATTGAATATATGTTCTTAATTTCTGACGAATACATAGAGATGGAAATTCAAAAAAGAAATGGTGAAATTGAAGTCCATAGTATAGAAAAGGATTATGATGAGGAAATGGGGATAACATTTGAAAATCCCATCATAGATAAGGCTAAGAGTTGTAAAAATAAATGTATTTTTTGTTTTATAGATCAGCTACCACCTAATATGAGAAAGACATTGTACTTTAAGGATGATGATTCTAGATTGTCTTTTTTACAGGGAAACTTCATAACCCTTACTAATATGGGTGATGAAGACATAGAAAAGATAATAAAATATAGAATTAGTCCTATAAATGTGTCAATCCATACGACAAATCCAGATATAAGGATGGAAATGTTAAATAATAAAACAGCTTGTAATGTATATGAGAGATTACAAAAATTAGCAGAAGCTCAGATTACTATAAATGGACAGATTGTTCTGTGTCCTAATGTGAATGATAAAGAAAACTTAGATAAAACTATTAAGGATTTATATAATCTTTATCCAAGTGTACAAAGTATTGCTATTGTTCCTGTAGGTATTACTAAATATAGAAAAAATCTTTATCCTCTAGAAATATTTAATAAAGAAAGTGCAAAGGAAACTATTGAACAAATTAAAAGGTGGCAAGATAAATTTTTAAAAGAAAAAGGTATTAGATTTGTTCATTTGTCAGATGAATTTTACATTATAGGAAATGAGGAGTTTCCACCGTATGATGATTATGAAGGTTTTCCCCAAATAGAAAACGGGGTAGGACTTATGGTTAAATTAAAGGATGAATTTGAAAAATATTTAGATTCTTTAGATGGGGATACTAATCATAAGACAATAAGTATTGCAACAGGTAAATCTGCCAAAAAATTTATAGATGATTTGGCTAGTAAAGTAAATAAAAAATATCCTAATATTCATATAAATGTATATGAAATAAAGAATAATTTCTTCGGAGAAACTATAACGGTGTCAGGCCTTATAACTGCCACTGATATAGTCGAACAGCTAAAAGGTAAAATATTAGGAGAGAGTCTTTTAATAACTGAGAGTATGCTAAGGACTGATACGGATGTATTCTTAGATGATTTAACAATAAGTGATGTGGAAAAATTATTAAAGGTAAAAGTTAAAGTAACAAAAAATAATGGAAAAGACTTTATAGAAAATATAATAAATTAAAGTTTGTGGAGGTGCAGAAGGTGGCAAAACCAGTTGTGGCAATTGTTGGAAGACCAAATGTAGGAAAATCTACTTTCTTCAATAGAATAGCAGGAAAGAGAATATCCATAGTAGAAGATACTCCTGGAGTAACTAGAGATAGAATATATGCAGATGCTGAATGGTTAAATCATAAATTCACTTTAATAGATACGGGTGGAATGGAACCTGACTCTAAGGATATAATATTATCACAAATGAGAAATCAGGTTTATATGGCTCTAGATACGGCAGATGTAATCTTGTTTATAGTAGATGGAAGAACGGGATTAGTAGCACAAGATGAAGAAGTAGCTAATATTTTACGAAGAACGGGTAAACCTGTTATATTGGTGGTGAATAAAGTTGATAATAGAGACTTACCAGATTCTTTTTATGATTTTTACCAATTAGGAATGGGAGAGCCCTTTGCAATTTCGTCTACCAATGCCCTAGGATTAGGAGATTTATTAGATGAAGCAGTAGCTAACTTCCCAAAGGATAAGGATTTAGACTATGATGATGATCAAATAAAGGTAGCAGTTATAGGAAAACCTAATGCTGGAAAATCTTCTATAATAAACAAAATATTAGGAGAAGAGAGAGTAATAGTTAGTGATATAGCAGGAACCACTAGAGATGCTATAGATACGCCATTTACCCATGGTGATGACGAATATGTATTAATAGATACGGCAGGGATAAGAAGAAAGAGTAAAGTAAATGAGAACATAGAAAAATATAGTGTTATAAGGGCCCTGAGTGCCATTGAAAGGGCTGATGTATGCTTAACTATGATAGATGCTACTGAAGGGGTAACAGAGCAGGACAAAAAGGTTGCAGGGTATGCCCATGAAGAAGGAAAAGGTAGCATTATAGTAGTAAACAAGTGGGATCTAGTGGAAAAAGACACTCACACTATGTCTGAATTTACTAAAATGATTAGAAGTGAGTTAGCTTTTATGAGTTATGCACCAATAATATTTGTATCAGCTCTTACGGGACAAAGAATAAATAAATTATTAGAACTAATTAAGTTTGTATCTAATCAACATAGTATGAGGATACCTACAGGAAGATTAAATGATGTAATAAATGAGGCAATACTATTGAATCAACCTCCTTCTGACAAGGGAAAGAGATTAAGAATTTATTATGCAACTCAAGCTTCTGTTAGACCACCTAAGATAGTAATATTTATAAATGACAAGGAACTTGCTCATTTTTCATATTCAAGGTATTTGGAAAACAAAATCAGAGAAACCTTTGGATTCGAAGGAACACCTATTAGTATCTTATATAGGGAAAGAGATAGCAAATACTAGGGGGAGTATTTATGAAAAAGATAAATGTTGGTGTAATTGGAGCTGGGAGCTGGGGAACTGCACTAGCCATATCTCTAGCTAAAAAGGGTCATAGAGTAAATCTATGGGCAAGAGAGGAAACTCTATTTAATAAAATTAAAAAAAGTAGAGAAAACATAAAGTACTTGCCTGGAGTGTTATTACCAGAAAATATTAAATTATATAATAATATAGATGATACTGTAAAGGATATGGATCTAATATTAGTAGCAGTACCATCTCAGGCCGTTAGAAATGTATTGGAATTATGTAAAAAGAATATTAAAGAAGAAGCTGTAATAGTGAATGTGGCAAAGGGATTAGAAAAGAACACCTTACTTAGAATATCTCAAGTGGTAGAGGAAATTCTTCCTAAGAATGAATATTGTGTTTTATCAGGGCCATCCCATGCAGAAGAAGTATCTAGAGACATGCCAACTACATTGGTTGCTGCTGCCTATTCTAAAGAATGTGCTGAATTTGTACAAGATGTATTTATTACTCCAAAACTAAGAGTATATACTAACCCAGATGTGGTAGGTGTAGAACTAGGAGGAGCTCTTAAGAATGTAATTGCCTTAGGAGCAGGTATATCAGATGGTCTTGGATATGGAGATAATGCAAAAGCGGCACTGATGACTAGGGGAATAAGAGAAATTTCAAGATTAGGTCAAGTTATGGGAGCTAGCACAAACACTTTTGCAGGCCTTACTGGAATTGGAGATTTAATTGTAACTTGTACCAGTATGCATAGTAGGAATAGAAGATGTGGTATAAAGCTAGGCGAAGGGATGAAAGTGGATGAGGCTGTGGATTCTATAGGTATGGTAGTAGAAGGTATAACCACTACTAATGTGGCTTACAATTTATCTAAAAAGTATAATGTGGATATGCCTATAACAACAGAAATATATAGAATATTAAATGAAGAAAGAGATGTAAAAGAAGCTGTAGTAGATTTAATGATGAGAAGTAAGACCCATGAAATTGAAGAAGTTGCAAATGATGTTCAGTGGAAAGATAGCTAGTTAATAGCTATCTTTTTTTATGTGAAAAAAATTCTTAAAACCCACTCTTAAAAGTAATAATAAATTTTTTTAGACATATATATATACTGTTAGTATGTCTAATTTATATAGGGAACAATTATAATGGGAGGGGGAAAATAATGGAAAACTTTGATATATATAGAGACATTGCAGAAAGAACGCAAGGAGATATATATATAGGTGTGGTAGGTCCTGTAAGAACTGGAAAATCTACCTTTATAAAAAGATTTATGGACCTAATGGTTATACCTAATATTGAAAATGCCCATATGAGAGAGCGTGCCAAGGATGAGCTTCCTCAAAGTGGTGCAGGAAGAACTATAATGACTACTGAACCAAAATTCGTTCCTAATGAAGCTGTACAACTTAGCATAGATGAAAATGCTAATGTTAAAGTTAGATTAGTTGATTGTGTTGGGTATTTAGTAGATGGTGCTATTGGTTATGAAGAAGAGGGAAAACCTAGAATGGTAAAAACTCCATGGTATGATAAGGAGATTCCTTTTGCAGAGGCAGCAGAAATAGGAACTAAAAAAGTTATAACAGACCATTCAACTATAGGTTTAGTAATATTAACTGATGGAACTGTTACTGATATTGATAGAAATAAATATATACAGGCAGAAAATCGAGTAATGGAAGAATTAAAATCATTAAATAAACCATTTGTCATTGTACTTAACTCTTTAAATCCACATGGTGAAATGGCACTAGAACTGAAGGAGCAGTTAGAGGAAAAATACAAAGTTCCAGTAGTAGTTGCAGACTGTGCTAAGATGGACATGGCACATATTAATGAGATTCTTAAAAACGTACTATTTGAGTTTCCTATTAGAGAGATTAATATATCACTTCCAGGATGGATGGATGGGTTAGATTCAGATCATTGGGTTAAAAAAGATATTATGAAGCTAGTGAGAGATTGGAGTAATGATGTTAGAAACATTAATGATATTAAGAATAACATGGATGGATTTAAAGATGTAGATATAATATCAGAAGCCCTACTTAATAATATACAATTAGGTAAAGGGGTTACAAATATAGATATGAAGGCAAAAGAGGGAATGTTCTATTCTGTTTTAGAAGAAATAACAGGACATAAAATAGATGGAGATCATGAACTTTTAGGATTAATAACAGAATTTTCTAGAGCTAAAAGGGAATTTGATAGGGTAGAGACGGCTCTTAATGATGTACGTGAAACTGGTTATGGACTAGTACCTCCAAGCTTAAAGGAGTTAGAACTAGAAGAACCTGAAATATTCAAACATGGAAATAGATTTGGAGTTAAATTAAGAGCAAATGCACCATCACTTCATATTATTAGAGCTGATATTGCCACAGAAGTATCACCTATTGTAGGAACAGAGAAACAAAGTGAAGAATTAGTTAAGTATTTACTAGATGAATTTGAATCTGATCCTACTAAAATTTGGGAAACTAATATGTTTGGAAAATCATTACATGATATGGTAAAAGAACAATTACAACATAAACTATATACCATGCCTGATGATGCTAGAAGTAAAATGCAAAAGACTCTACAAAAAATTATTAATGATGGTAATAATGGATTGATATGTATAATTCTTTAAAGATTGTAAAATAATAAATTTAATGTTATTATAGTTATATATTTCTGGGTGTAGCGCAGCTTGGTAGCGCGCTAGAATGGGGTTCTAGAGGCCCTGGGTTCAAATCCCAGCACTCAGACCATGAAAAAGGCTACTTGTTTTTTAAGTAGCCTCATTTTTTTACTTTATAGGAGATTATATAAACTCCTATAAAGTAAAAAAATGAAAGGGGTGTGGGGGAAGAATTCCCCTGCCTCTTTAAAGGAGGGTATTCAGATTGCGTTAGCAGACGCCTACGGGAACCATAGGGTTCCATAACGAATCATACGAAGTATGGTTTTTTTGTAGTTTATGAAGGAAAATCGTGCTCCTGTGCAGAAGTAATACTAGTGTGAGAGGAGGAATGAAACATTTCTAGGAAGCGTAAAAAAAATAATAAATTAAAATACTTTATATTTGCAATAATTATTTGTTATATTATTTTAAAAATATGGCCTTTGGTGTTTTATTCAAATGATACTGTTGTGGCTCAATATGGAAATCTACAAGTTATTGATCAGGTGGATGGATATATTCTAAGGGATGAAAAGATACTTAAGGCAAATTATGAGGGTGAAATCAAATATTTTGCGGAAGATGGACAAAAGGTTGAAAATGGGTATAAAGTATTAGAAATTCAAAAGGATAAAGTTGAAGATGAGACTCGCAAAAAGTTAGAAATTATAAATCAAAGAATAAATAACTTAGAAAATAAAAAATTTTTTAAGACTGATATAGATAAATTAAATAAGGAAATAAATAATATAATAGAGGAGATACAAGAGAGTTCTAAAAATAATAATGTGGAAAAAATAGTAGACTTAAAAAAAGAACTTAAAATAAAATTAGATAAGAAGAACATAATAGCAGGAGATAAAAGTTTTTATAATAAAAATATTGATATGTTGAAAAAGGAACAAGAAGAGTTGAAGATTAAAATAGACAATGATATTCAAGTAATGAAAAGTCCCGTATCTGGATTGATAAGCTATTATATTGATGGTTTAGAAGATATATTTACTCTTAATAATATGGCAACAATAGATTTAGAAAAGGTAAAAGAGGCTAACTATGATGTAACAAATTTAAGAGAATCGAAAAATGCGATAATTAACCAGCCACTATATAAAGTTGTAAATAATACCACCTGGTATCTAGTTGCTGAAGTAGATAATAATAAAATTGACAAATATAAAGAAGGAAGAAGAATAAAGATAAAAATTTCTGATAGTCAAGTGGAAGGGAAGATATATAGAATTATAAAAAATGAGGACAAGTTCATTGTCATATTTAAAATAAATCAATATATGGAGAATTTCCATAAAATTAGACAGACTAAAGCTGAAATATCTGTAATTGATTATGAGGGATTAAAAATACCAAAGGACTCCTTAATAAAAAAGGATGGTCTTGTAGGTGTATATGTATTAGATGTAAATAGATATGCAGTATTTAAAGAGATAAGCATAGTAGGTTATGATGACGAGTTTGTAATAATAAAGAGTAATTTCTTTTATAAAAAAGTGAATGAAGAAATAAAGACAATAAAAACTGTAAAATTATATGATGAAGTTGTGAGAAATGGAGATAGAATAAGAGAAGGGCAAATTATATACTAATTATTTGAAGGAGGATACGCATGAGTATAAAAGAAAATATAGACCATGTTAGAAGCGAAATTGATGAAATTTGTAAGAAGGTAGATAGAGATTCGAATGAAGTGACTTTGATTGCAGTAACAAAAACTATTGACACGGCCAGAATTGGACAAGCTTTAAATGAAAATATTAAGGATGTTGGAGAAAACAAAGTTCAAGAAATTATGAATAAGTATGAAGAGATTAAAGATGCTAAAATACATATGATAGGTCACCTACAGACAAACAAAGTTAAATATATAATTGATAAGGTCTCATTAATTCATTCTCTAGACAGGGTGAGTTTGGCAAAAGAAATTAATAAGAGGGCTAAACAACATAATATAATCATGGATACATTAGTACAGGTTAATGTGGCTAATGAGGAAACAAAATTTGGGTTAAAGGTAGAAGCGGTTGAAAGTTTTTTAGAAGAAATAAAACATATGGAAAATATAAGGGTAGTAGGACTTATGACTATAGCCCCATATGAAGAAGATTCAGAAAATGTAAGAATATATTTTAAGGGATTAAAAAAGATATTTGAAGAACTTAAAGGAAAAGATTATTCAAATGTGAATATGAAATATTTGTCTATGGGAATGACAAATGATTATAAAGTAGCAATAGAAGAAGGTGCTAACTTTATAAGGATAGGAACTGGAATTTTTGGACTAAGAAATTATGATAAATAAGGAGGACGAAAATGGGTGGTAAGTTTGTAGATAAGGTGAAATACTTCATGGGATTAGATGATTATGATGAGGATGAGGAAATTATGGATACACCTGTAGAAGTGGAAGAAGAGGTAAAAACTATAAACAATGCTAAGAAAGTGCTTAATATACATACTAACTCTCAAATGAAAGTTATGGTATGTGAACCGGTTGAATTTGAGGAATGCCCTAAAATAGTTGATAATTTAAAAAATAGAAAACCTGTAATAATAAACTTAGAAAAATTAGATAATGATTTGGCAAAAAAAATATTTGATTTTTTAAATGGTGCCGTATATGCAGTTGATGGCAATATTCAAAAAATTTCTAAGGGGATTTTTATATTAGCTCCTAACAATGTGGATATAGGTGGAAATATAAGTGAAGAATTTAAAAATAAAGGTATTTTCCCATGGCAAAAATAATAATTTGGTGGTGAAAGAATGTACATATTAAAAGTATCAATTAATTATTTTTTTAGAGTAATAGAATATTTAGTTATTGCAAGGATACTATTATCTTGGATAAGTAATAATCCCTATGGAGGTGTGCATAGGTTTCTGCATCAAGTGACAGAGCCCATATTGGCGCCATTTAGAGAGTTATCCTATAGAATAGGCATAGGAGGAGGTATGATAGACTTATCACCTATCTTTGCCATATTCTTTCTACAATTAGTAAATGGATTAATAAATAGCATATTATAGAAAGTGTGATAACTTGATAAATAGAGATAGATTTTTAACTCATATAAGAGATTCAGAAGACAGACAAACAATGACTAAAATATTAAATAAAGCACAAAAGAGTTTGAAAAATTATATAGTATGTGGAACTGAATTCTATAGTCCATATGAGATAAATATGGCCATACCTATAATTGAACAAATTCATGATTTGAATTACTTTATATATGGAGCATATGAAAATGCAGAGAGAAAAATTATTATTTTTTATCCATCCATATTTGAACTTACAAAGGAAGATTATCCTATAGGAATAATAAAAGTAGAGGGTAATTTTAACAAAAGTACCTTAAGCCATAGGGATTTTTTAGGAGCTATATTAGGTCTTGGCTTAAAAAGAGGAAAAATTGGAGATATTTTAATCAATGAAAATGAAGCCTTAATAATTGGATATAAAGAAATTAATGAGTTTATAAGGTTGAATTTAACAAAGATAGGAAGAAATAATATATCCATAGAACATGTGGACTTGGATTATAAAATAGAAAAAGAAGATAAATATAAAATGGTCACTTCAACTGTGGCTTCTTTAAGATTGGATAGTGTAGTGGCTACAGGATTTTCCATATCTAGAAGCATAGCTACTAAATTAATTAAAGGTGATAAGGTGAAGGTGAATTGGAAACTACAACCTCAGCCTTCAACACTAGTTTCTTCTGGAGATGTGATTTCTGTAAGAGGAAAAGGAAGAATTGAAGTTTTCCATGTTGGTGGAAAAACTAAAAAAGATAGATATAAAGTCCAAATTAAGAGAATGCTTTAGGGAGAGGATTTAATGATAACACCACTAGATATACAAAATAAAGAATTTAAAAAGTCTATGAGGGGATATAAAGAAAGTGAAGTAGATGAGTTTTTAGATGAAATCATTAATGATTATGAAAAACTATATAAGGATAATAAAGAATTAAATGATAAAATTGAAATGGTGCAAGAACAAATTAAAAAGTATGAAACTATAGAGAAAACTCTAAGGGATACATTAGTAGTAGCCCAAAGTACTGCAGAGGATGTTGGATCTAATGCAAGAAAACAAGCAGAGATTATAATACAAGAGGCGGAAGCTAAAGCTAAGAACATAATAGGTGAGGCTAATAATGAAGTTTTAAATATAAACAAGGAATATGAGCAAGCAAAACAACAACTAAATATATTTAAAACTAGATTTAAAACTTTACTAGAATCCCAACTAGAGACTATGGAAAAAATTACTGAAGAAATATAATAGGAGGCATAATATGAAAAAGTTTGGAATTATAGGAGCAATGGATGAAGAAACGATTATAATTAAGGAAAAAATGGAAGTGAAAAATAGTACTGAAATGGCAGGTATGACATTCCATGAAGGTATATTTTGTAATAAAGATGTGGTTTTAGTAAGATGCGGTATAGGAAAGGTTAATGCAGCCATTTGTACTCAAATATTAATTAGTAACTTCAAAGTAGATACTATAATAAATACAGGTGTAGCAGGGGCCGTAGACTCTGAACTTAATATTGGAGATGTGGTAATATCTAAGGATGTATTAGAACATGACTTTGATGTTACTAACTTTGGTGGATATAAGTTAGGACAAATTCCTAGAATGGATACATGGATATTTGGAGCTGATGAAAAACTTATAGAAGCAGCTACTAAGGCTAGAAATGACATGGAATATAAAACAAAAGTAGGAAGGGTTTTATCAGGAGATGTATTTGTGGCATGTAAAGATAAAAAGGCATTTTTATGGAATGAATTTGGAGGCCTTTGTACAGAAATGGAAGGTGCTTCAATAGGACATACATGCCATGTAAATAAGGTGCCATTTTTAGTAATAAGATCAATTTCAGATAAGGCAAATGGTGAAGCTACAGATAATTTTGGGGAATTTGTAAACAACGCAGCTAAAAATTCCATGAAAATGTTAGAAGGAATATTAAACTCATTATAGAAATAGAAAGAGTATGGCAAATGCCATGCTCTTTATTTAGTTTTTATGAAAATATGAGCAGTGTCTTTAAGAATTATAATTATAAAAATGATCTAAATGGAAATAATAAAATAGTAGAATATGTTAGGAGAACTTTTATGAAAGATGAACTTTTGGCCGAAATTAATGAAAAGGTCTCAAAGCTATCCAATGATATGGAAAAAGCAAAAATTGCAGAATATGTAGAGTTGATGGAAAATCCCAAAAGAATTTTATACTTAAACTTTATGATTGGATTAGCAAGGGGTCTTGGAACAGCCATAGGGTTAACAGTTTTAGCAGCTCTGACACTCTATATCTTGTATCAATTTGTGGATTTGCCATTAATAGGAAGCTACATAGCTAAATTAATAGAAATAATAGAAAACTATAAATAAGGAGCTAAAAATGGACAGAGATAAATTATCTTATTTTAAGAATAAACTCATGAAAGAAAAGGAAAATGCTATAAACACTGTAGAATTATCTAATAGAAATGAAAACAATGATGCCCTAAAGGATTATAATTATGAATTATCCTCCTATGATAATCATCCAGCAGACATGGGAACAGAAACCTTTCAAATGGAAATGAATATGTGTTTAAAAAATGATGAAAAACTGTATATAAGAGATATTGACAATGCATTAGAGAGAATAGAAAAGGGTACTTATGGAACTTGTTCCATGTGTAACAAACCTATTAAAGAAGAACGATTAGAATTTATGCCAACAGCCATAAACTGTATAAAATGCGAAAAAGAAGATGGGCTAGAGCTTAATGAAATTTTGCAAACGCGTCCTGTGGAAGAAGATGTATTAGGAGCACCCTTTGGTGAAAATTCTTTAGATAAGGCTAATTTTAATGGTTTTGATGGAGAAGATGCTCTTCAAGAAGTTAATAGAAACAACAAGACAAAGCATGAATCCCTAGACTGGTATGATAATAACTATGATAATACCATATCTGGAGTAGTGGAAGAAGTAGATAAAATAAGTGAATCATATTATGAAGAACAAAAGTGAAGCCTGTGCTTCACTTTTTTAAGTAAAGTAATTGAAATTGTGATATAATCAGAGAGACAGCATTTTAGGGGGGAGTTTATGAACTATATAATTATAGTAGGAATAATTTTAATAGACCAATTTACTAAATACTTAACTCAAGCAAATATGCATGTAAATGAGACAATACCAATTATCAATAATATATTTCATTTAACCTATGTGCAAAATCCAGGTGCGGCCTTTGGAATACTTAGAAATCAAAAGTGGTTTTTTGTAGTAGTGACTATTGTAGTTTTAGGTGGAGTATTTATATATTCTATTAAAAATAAGAACATGCATAAGCTCATGAGTGTAAGTTTAAGTTTAATAGTAGCTGGAGCTATAGGGAATTTCATAGATAGGGTAAGATTAGATTATGTAATTGATTATTTTGATTTTAGAATATGGCCCGTATTTAACATAGCAGATATTAGTATAGTTGTAGGAGCCATATTGTTATCCTATTATTTAATAAAGTATGATGAAGATTATTAGAAAGGAAGATGTATTTGGACCTAGAAATATTTAGTGTACAAAACGAAGATTCGAAAAAGAGATTGGATGCATATATTTCTTCTAAGTTAGAAAGTGAATCAAGAAATTATATTCAAAAGCTCATACAAGATGGAAATGTATCTGTAGGTGGAAAGGTGGAAACTTCTAAAAAATATAAGGTAAAAGAAGGAGATACAATAGAAATATCAATTCCAGAACCTGAAGTTTTAAAAGTAGAAGCCCAAGACATTCCCGTTGAAATAGTATATGAAGATGATCATATGGTGGTAGTAAATAAGCCTAGAAATATGGTAGTACATCCAGCACCAGGTCATAGGGATGGTACTTTAGTTAATGCCCTACTTTATCATTGCGAATACTTATCATCTATAAATGGTGTAATAAGGCCTGGAATTGTACATAGAATAGACAAGGATACTAGTGGACTTTTAATGGTGGCAAAGAATAATGTGGCCCATAATTTTTTAGCAGAACAATTAAAAGACCATTCTATAACAAGAAAATATATGGCAATAGTACATGGGAATATAAGGGAAGATAGAGGTACTATAGAGGCTCCAATAGGAAGACATCCTGTTGATAGATTAAAAAGATGGGTTGTAACTAAAAATAGTAAACATGCCATAACTCATTTTAAAGTAGTAGAAAGATTTGGTGATTATACTCTAATAGAGGCCCAGTTAGAAACAGGAAGAACTCACCAAATTAGAGTTCATATGGCCTATATTAAACATCCACTCATTGGAGATCCTTTATATGGAGTTAAAAAGGAAAAAATAAATATAGTAGGACAAGCATTACATGCTAAGACATTAGGATTTATACATCCTAAAACTAAGGAATATTTAGAATTTGATTCACATTTACCTGAATACTTTTCTCATATACTAGAAAAATTAAGAAATAGTAAAAAATAGAGGTGAGAATATGAGTTATAAAGCTAAAATTTTAGATGAAAAAGCCATACAAAGGGCTACCACAAGAATAGCCCATGAGATTATTGAAAAAAATAAGGGAATTGAAAATATAGTTATAGTTGGTATTAAAACTAGGGGGGTTCCTTTTGCTAAAAGGATTGTAGAAAAGATAGAGGAAATTGAAGGACAAAAGGTTAATTGGGGAAGTCTAGATATAACCTTATATAGGGATGACCTTACAAAAGTAAGTGATAATCCTATTGTTAATAGTAATAATATTGAATGTAATATTAATGGAAAAGTGGTTGTATTAGTGGATGATGTTCTTTATACAGGAAGAACCGTAAGAGCTGCCATGGACGCTATTATGGATGTTGGAAGGCCTAATAGTATACAATTGGCCATATTAATAGATAGAGGTCATAGGGAACTACCTATAAGGGCTGATTTTGTTGGCAAAAATGTGCCAACATCTAATGAGGAAATTGTAAAAGTACAATTTGAAGAAATAGACGGAACTAACATAGTACTTATAGAAGAAACTAGTCACTAAGAGTGACTAGTTTCTTTGTTTTTTTCTAATATTTCATATAAATCTTTCCTAGGAGTTACATACATGGTATTATAATCATCATAAATAACCATGCCCAGTTTGGCTCCACTAGGTTTTTTTACGTTTTTAATTAAAGTATAATCTACAGGAACTTGACTAGATAGTTTACCTTTACTATGAAATGCAGCAAGCTCTGCAGCTTCTTTTATGGTACTTTCAGGAACTTCTTGACCTTTAGTACTTATTATTACATGGGAACCAGGAATATCCTTTGTATGAAACCATAAATCCTTTTTAGAAGAAAATTTTAAAGTTAAATAATCATTTTGCTTATTATTTTTTCCAACATATATGGTAAAACCATCAGAAGATAGAAAGTTAACAAATTCCATCTTACGTTCTTTTTTCTTCTTAGGAATATTTCTTTTTTTAAGATAACCTTCTTCTATTAACTCTAATCTTAATTCTTCCAATTCATTCATAGACCTAATTATTTCTAAAGAATGATTTACTTGTTCAAAATATTTTATTTCGTTACGAGTTTCCTCTAGTTGGTTAATAATTTCTCTCTTAGCTGTTTTAGACTTATTGTATTTTTTAAAATATCTTTGAGCATTTTGAGAAGGTGATAATTTTTTATCTAAATCAATAGTTATATATTCTTCATCTGGGTTATAATAGTTTAAAAGATGAACCTTTGCTTCACCTTCCTTGATTTGATATAAGTTTGCCGTAATGAGTTCACCATAGATTTTATATTTTTCCGAATCTATAGCAGTATTAAATTCCCTATTTAATTTTTTTTCCTTCTTAACGAGTTTGCTTAAATTAGTACTTACAATTTTTCTTATGTTACTAGACTTTTGCTTTAACCTATCTAATATATCCTTTTGGGAATAAAAATACTCTAACATATTGCTTATACTATGTAGTTTATCTACCCTATAAAATTGTTCATCTATGAACTGGGGAATCACATTAAAATCTATAATTTCATTTTCAAGAAAAGATTTTATAATATAAGGTATGAAATTGTGCTCCTTAATAATTGACTCAAGTTTAATAAGTGATTTTGTTAACATATTCAGTTCTTCATCACTTAAGTCAGTAACATTCATGTTATAATCTAAATTAGCCATATGGCATATACCCCTAGCAGAACTAGGACTTATTCCCTGAAAATGGGTATAGATATATTTAAACAAGGGTAAATCTAACTGCTCATTTTCCCTATGAATTTCTATATGAGAATCATTTAGAAGGTTAGCCTTATTTTGAGAAGGAGGAAAAATATATTCTCTTCCAGGTAAAACTTCCCTATATCTGTTTATATCAGATGGGATTCTCTTGATACTGTCTATTATTATGTTGGTTTCCTTATCGATTAAGATAATATTGCTGTGTTTACCCATAATTTCTATTATAAGTCTCTTAATTTTCATGACTCCTAGTTCGTCATAAGATTCAAAATCTATATATATGATTCTTTCCATGTCCTTTTGACTAATATGAACGATCTTACTACCTTGTAAATGCTTTCTCATAAGCATACAAAACATAGGTGGAGATTTTGGGTTTTCCTTTTGTACATTAGTAAAATGTAATCGGGGATATTTACTTGTAGCAGATATTAATAATTTATATTTATTTTTAAAAGCTCTTATATTAAGAATTATTTCATCTGCTTCTGGTTGATACACTTTATCTATCTTTGAATTTATTAAAGCAGATTTTAATTCGCTACATATTGCAGAAATTGTAATACCATCAAAGGGCATAATGTAACCTCCATATTCATAATTTATCCATAAAGTATAACATTTTTTAAAAAATATTAAAAGATTGTATATGAAACTCCTATTATTAAAAAAATATATTAATAATAGAATATAACGATTTTTTTATGTATAATTAGTTTGAAGAAAATTATAGCAAATATACCTTATATTTTAAAGGTAAAAATGATATAATGTAGTATTGTGAGAAGGATTTTACAAGTACCTTATGGAAGGATGAATAAACTATGATTAAAAGTATGACCGGATTTGGAAGAGGTGAAAATGCAGATAATAAAAGGCAATTCACTGTTGAGATAAAAACTGTAAATCACAGATATAATGATATTGTAATTAGAATGCCTAAAAAGTTAAATTATCTAGAAGAGAATATAAAGAAATTGGTAAAGGAAAAAATTAATAGAGGTAGAGTAGAAATATATGTATCTCTTGAAAATGTTGGACAATCAGAAGTAAATATAAGTTTAAATAGAGAGTTAGCAGCAGAGTATATAGACGTATTAAAGACTCTATCAAAAGAATTTCAGATAGTAGATGATATTTCAGCTACTTTTGTATCTAAATTTCCAGAGGTTGTTAAGATCGAAGATAAGGAAGAAGATCAAGAAGAAATTTGGAATTGTTTAAAAGTGAGTGTAATGGGTGCATTAGAACAATTAGTGAATATGAGACTAGAAGAAGGACAAAAATTAGCTTTAGATATTGAAAAAAGATGTTATAATATTGACAATGTAGTTGAAGAAATAAAATTACGTTCACCAAAAATCGTGGAAGAACACAGAGAAAAATTAAGACAAAGGATAGAAGACATGCTAGGTGATAGCTATGAAATAGATGATCAGAGGTTAGCTGTTGAAGTGGCATATATGGCAGATAAAAGTAATATAACTGAAGAAATTGTAAGGTTGAAAAGTCATATAGACCAATTGAATAATTCACTAAAATCAACTGGCTCTATAGGAAGAAAATTAGACTTTCTTATTCAAGAGATGAACCGTGAAATCAATACTATAGGTTCTAAAACTAATGATTTAGAAGTGACAAACTACGTTGTGGATGTTAAAAGTGAACTTGAAAAGATAAGAGAACAAGTGCAAAATATTGAATAAGGGGGATACATATGAATATTAAGCTTATTAATATTGGGTTTGGAAATATAGTATCTGCAAATAGAATAATTGCAATTGTAAGCCCTGAATCAGCACCTATAAAAAGAGTTATTCAAGAGGCAAGAGATAGAGGTATGCTTATAGATGCTACATACGGAAGACGGACAAGGGCTGTTATAATAACAGATAGTGACCACATAATATTATCTGCTGTTCAACCAGAAACTGTAGCACATAGATTAGTAAACAAAGAAGAACATTCAAAGGATTGTACAGATTAGAAAGAAGTTAAAGGAGATGGAACATGAGAACGGGACAACTAATAGTCATATCTGGACCCTCTGGCGCGGGAAAAGGTACGGTATGTAAGCAACTATTAAGAGAAATAGAAAATTTAAAAATATCTGTTTCGGCAACTACGAGAGATCCTCGTGAAGGAGAAGTAAATGGCATAAATTATCATTTCACAGAAAAAGAAGTGTTTTTAAAGGGAATAGAAGAAGATAAATTTCTAGAGCATGCGAAAGTATATGATAATTATTATGGAACTCCTAAGAAATATGTAATGAAAGAAATTGAAAATGGAAACAATGTATTATTAGAGATAGATATACAAGGAGCTTTGCAGGTAAAAGAAAAATACCCAGAAGGTGTATTTATATTCATATTGCCACCTTCTATGCAAGAATTAAAAAATAGAATAGTTGGTAGGGGAACTGAAACAGCAGAAGCTATAGAAAAGAGATTTAAAAGCGCCTATGAAGAAATTAAGTATGTTGAAAAATATGACTATTGTGTAGTAAATGATAAAGTAGAGTTGGCAGTTGAGAGAATAAAAGCTATAATTACTGCAGAAACTTGTAAGGTTAAGCATGATATAGAAGAAATTATAAGTAAATTTAGGGAGGAATCAATATGTTAAATCCATCAATAAATGACTTAATGTCAAAGGTAGATAGCAGATACACACTAGTGGTAGCTGCATCTAAAAGAGCTAGAGAAATAATAGAAGGTGAAGAGAGTTTAATTAGAGTAGCATCTAATAAGCCTGTTACCATAGCAACCCATGAGATTGCACAGGATAAAGTTCACTATGAAAGAGATGAGGAAGACCTGTAAAGGAGTAGAATTTCTACTCCTTTATTTTTCGATTAAATAAAAATATGAGTAAAGAGGGTGGTCTAATATGAAGTTATTTGCAAATTTAATAGTTAATAATAAAAGTAAAAATACAGATATGGAATATACTTATGAAATACCAGACCATCTAGCAGATATAGTACAAAAGGGTTCTAAGGTAATAGTTCCCTTTGGTAAAATAAATAATATTATAGAAGCATATGTACTGGATATATATGAAAATAAAGAAGCTCCATTTAAAAATACTAAAAAAATAAAAGATGTGGTAGAAGAGGATAGTATTTTAACAAAGGAATTAATAGGTCTTTGCAAATGGATGAAGGAAAAGTATTTATGTACTTATATGGAAGCCATAAGGTGTGTAATTCCAAGGGGATCTTCTTTAAAAATAAAAAAAGAAATTCAATTGAATGAGGAAAATTATATTAACTATAATACAAATTCTAAAATTGAACAACATATTATTGATTACCTTAAAGAAAAGGGGAAGAGTACATATACTAATTTAATTAAAAATGTAAAATATAAAAGTATATATGAGCCCTTAAAGAGATTAGAAAATAGAAAAATAATAACTATAACAGAAAAGTTAATAAGAGATGCAAAAGAATTAAGTACTAAAATTGTGGAAATACAAGACATAAACTACGAAAACTTAAATAAAAGGGCAAAAAAACAAATAGAAATAATGGACTATTTAAAGGTACATAAAAGGGATACACTAAATAACTTGAAAAAGTCTATAGGTCTATCTAACAATGGACCTATAAATAGTTTAGTAGAAAAAAATTTAATAAGGGTATATGAAGAAAGAAAGTTTAGAACTGTTTATGATCATGTAGATAAAATTAAAAGACATGTAAATTTAACAGAAGAACAAGTTAAAGCTATTAATAAAGTAGAACCCTTTTTAGATAAAGAAAAATACAAGACCTTTTTAATTCATGGAGTCACAGGAAGTGGCAAGACTGAAGTTTATGTAGATTTAATAAACAAGGTATTAAAAGAGGGAAAAGAGGCAATTATTTTGGTCCCTGAAATATCCTTAGCTACTCAGATGATAAGAAGAATAAAAGGTGTATTTGGACATGTGGTAGGTATACTCCATAGTAGATTATCTTTAGGTGAAAGACTGGATGAATGGGAAAAAATAAGAAAAGGCCATGTGAAGATTGTAATTGGAGCAAGAAGTGCCATATTTAGCCCATTTAAAAACTTAGGAATAATAATAATAGACGAAGAACATGAATATAGCTACAAATCAGAAAATAGACCTAGATATCATACAATAGAAGTGGCCAAGTTTAGAGCTATAAAAAACCAATGTCCCTTAATTTTAGGTTCAGCTACTCCATCTATAGAAGCTTATTATAAGGCTATTAATAAAGAATATGAAAAAATAGAATTAATTAGTAGATATAATAAAAAGCCATTACCGAAAGTTACGGTGGTGGATATGAGAGAAGAACTGAAAATGGGGAATAAAAGTATATTCAGTCAAGCTTTATATGAAGAATTAGAGAAAAATGTGAAAAATAAAAAACAAAGTATTTTGTTTCTAAATAGAAGGGGACATTCTACATTTATATCCTGTAGGAACTGTGGATATGTATTGAAATGCCCTAAATGTGATGTATCTCTTACGTATCATTCAAAAAAAGGTGGGGTTACCTGTCATTATTGTGGATTTAAAACTAGTCCTCCACAGATTTGTCCTGAATGTAGAAGTAAGTATATAAAATATTTCGGAGCTGGAACTGAGAAAATAGAGAATATGACTAAAAAACTCTTTCCAAAGGCTAAAATAGGTAGACTAGATCTAGATACCACATCTAAAAAGGGATCTATGGATAACATATTGGAAAGCTTTAAAAATGGAGAAATAGATATATTAATAGGTACTCAAATGGTTGCTAAAGGACTAGATTTTCCTAATGTGACCTTAGTAGGAGTCATAGCAGCAGACATAAGTTTGAACATTCCTGATTTTAGATCATCTGAAAGAACTTTTCAATTAATAACTCAGGTGGCAGGACGGGCTGGACGAGGTGAAGATGAAGGACGAGTTATAGTACAGACCTACTCTCCAGAACATTTTGCCCTTCAAAATGCCCAAAATCATGATTACACAAGTTTTTATAATGAAGAAATATTAATGAGGAAAGTTGCTAATTATCCACCCTATTGTAATATTGTAAACATAATATTTTCTGGAGAAGATGAAAGGGAGATAATAAAAGTAGCACAGGATTTTGCAGATAGAATTAAGCTTAATATGAATAATGAAAAAATGTCTAGTGACAATGAAATCTATGGGCCTAATCCTGCATTAATATCTAAAGTAAAGCTAAAACATAGATGGCAGTTGATCATTAAAACTGTTGACCAAAACCTAATTAGGGGTATAATAAATTATGTAGATACTAATTTTAGACGAGATGAAAGAGGTAGAGTATTAATTAGTATTGATATAAACCCATATAGTATGCTTTAAGGAGGATAAAAATGGCAATAAGAAATATTTTAAAAGATGGAGATCCAACTTTAAGAAAAAAATCTAGAGTTGTACAAAAAATAGGTGAAAGAGAAATTACCTTAATAGAGGATATGATAGATACTATGTATAATGCCAATGGGGTGGGTCTAGCAGCACCACAAGTTGGAGTATTAAAAAGAATTATAGTGATAGACATAGGAGATGGATTAATAGAACTTATAAATCCAGAAATAATACATTCTGAAGAAGAACAAATTGACCAAGAAGGGTGCCTAAGTGTGCCAGGAGTTACAGGGGAAGTAAGTAGACCTAAGAAGGTAGTAGCAAGAGGATTAAATAGAAAAGGTGAATTGATAGAGGTTGAAGGAGAAGACCTAATGGCAAGAGCAATTTGCCATGAAATTGATCACTTAGAAGGAATATTATTCACAGATAAAGTAATTAAGTAGGAGGAATTAAATATAGATGAGAATTATATTTATGGGAACACCAGATTTTGCAGTCCCTTGCTTAGATGTGGTAGCAAAGGAACACGAATTATTAGCTGTGGTAACCCAGCCAGATAGACCTAAGGGACGAGGGAAAAAACTTGCAGCACCTCCTGTAAAGGAAAAAGCCCTAGAGTATGGTGTAAAAGTATATCAACCACAAAGAGTAAGAAATGAGGAATTTATAAACACAATTAAAGAATATAAACCTGATTGTATTGTAGTAGTAGCCTTTGGTCAAATTCTACCAAAGGAATTATTAGATATACCAAAGTTTGGATGTATTAATGTTCACGCATCCTTATTACCTAAATATAGGGGAGCAGCTCCAATAAACTGGGCCATAATTAATGGAGAAAAAACTACTGGTGTAACGACCATGTATATGGATGTGGGCCTAGATACTGGAGATATGATTTTGAAAAGTGAAGTAGAAATAGGCCAAATGACCGCTGGGGAATTGCACGACGAGTTAATGATTGATGGTGCTGAGCTTTTAAAATCCACATTGAAGGAAATTAGTGAAAATAAGGCTCCTAGGGAAAAGCAAAAGGATGAAGAAAGTTCTTATGCACCTATTATGGACAAAAAATTAGGAGAAATAGATTGGAATAAAACTAATGAGGATATAAGAAACCTAATAAGGGGAGTTAATCCTTGGCCAAGTGCATATAGTACTTATGATGGAGTTAAGTTTAAGATTTGGAATTGTGAACTTAAAAATGTAGATGATGAAAAAGGAAAAAATGGAGAAATTCTACATGTGAGTAAAGAGGGGATTTTAGTAAAAACTTCTACAGGAGCCCTTTTAATAACTGAAATCCAATTTCCAAATAGTAAAAGGATGAAAGTAGATGCATACTTAAGAGGTAATGATTTAGAAAAGGGAATTATTTTAGGAGCATAATATGAAAAATAATAATTTGTTATTTATAAGAATTCTTTTCTTGATTATGGTAATAGTAGTTGGCGTAGGGGCTTTAGCCTTATATTTAATTAATTCTAGCAATCTAGTATTATACAAGATTATTTTGAGTATAATACTAATAATTTCATTTTTAGTAACTTCTTTTATTTTAATAACTAGTATTATTTTAATAAATTTAGTTAAGAAAAAAAGTATATCTAATTTTCAAAAATCTTATTTGATAAAGACTATAAGATATATATACGTTCCTGTATTATATCTAGCTAATATATTAAATATAGATAAAAATAAAATTAGAGGGGTATTTGCTCAAATAAATAATAGAATTGTATTATCTACAGAGATGAAAATAGATCCGGAGCATATATTAGTCCTATTGCCCCACTGTATTCAAAAGTCTAGTTGCCCCCATAGAGTTACTACTAATATAGAAAATTGTAAAAAATGTGGACAATGCAACATTGATGGCATAGTTAGGCTAAAGGAAAAGTACAATATAAATGTAGTTGTGTCTACAGGTGGAACTTTGGCTAGGAAAATAATAAAAGAGACCCATCCTAAAGCAATTATAGCAGTTGCTTGTGAAAGGGACCTAAGTGCGGGCATATTGGATGTAAGAAAGATCCCAGTAATTGGTGTGTTAAATGAAAGGCCAGAAGGGCCTTGCATCAATACGAGAGTAAGTATTGATAAAATAGAAGATAGCATAAATTATTTGCTTGGGAAGGAGTAGATAATATGTTTTACAGCCCATATTATGGATTTGGACCAGGAATGATATTCGTTTTAATAGCTATGGTATTTGTTACTTATGCTCAAATGAAGGTTAAAACCACATTCAACAAGTATTTACAAGTGAAAAATGATACGGGGTTAACAGGATATCATGTGGCTAGAAAAATTTTAGATAGAAATGGACTTGGTGATGTATCTGTAGAAATGACACCAGGTCAACTTACAGATCATTATGATCCAAGAACTAGGGTGGTAAGATTATCACCCTATGTATATAAGGGAAATACTATTGCATCTATAAGTGTGGCAGCTCACGAATGTGGCCATGCAATACAACATGGAAATGGATATATTCCCCTTACCTTAAGAAATGCAATTGCACCCATAGCCAATATTGGATCTCGTTTTGTTTGGATATTAGTTATGGCTGGTTTCGTATTTGGAGCTACAGGTCTTATAGATTTGGGAATTTTATTTTACTTGGCATCAGTTATATTTCAAATTATTACTCTACCAGTAGAGTTAAATGCCAGTAGCAGAGCCATTGAACAAATGGATATAAATGGGGTTATAACGGTGAATGAAATTAAACCTTGTAAAAAGGTTTTAAGAGCGGCGGCCCTAACATACGTAGGTGCTATGGCTGTAGCAATCGCACAATTATTTAGATTGATTTTGCTTAGAAATCAACGTGATTAATAATTTAATGCACCCCTAGGGGTGCATTAAATTATTAAATAGACTAAAGGGAGGCAGTAATGGATAAAGTAAACGCTAGAAAAATAGCATTAGATATTTTAAATGATATTGAGGAGAATAAAGCTTATTCTAATATATCCATAAGAAAACATTTAAGAGATAGAAATATATCTAAAGTAGATAGAAATTTAATTAGAGAGTTAGTATATGGTGTATTGGAGAATAAGATATATTTAGATTATGGTATAAGATCCTATTCAAAGATAAGATTAAAAAAAATAGATAAATCTATTTTGAATGTACTGAGAATGTCATTTTATCAACTTATATATTTAGATAAAATTCCTAAATTTGCTGTAGTTGATGAAGCTGTAAATATGAGTAAAAAAATAAATTTTAAGACTAAGGGATTTGTGAATGCACTACTTAGGAATTTTATAAGAAACGATTTGAAAATAAGCGTAGATAAGATTAAGAGCGATGAAATAGAATATCTGTCTGTAATATATTCTCATCCTCAGTGGCTAGTTGAAAGATGGTTAAAGGAATTTGGAAGGGATTTTACTAAAGATTTACTTAAAGCTAATAATGAAACCCCAAAACTAACTGTAAGAATCAATACATTAAAAGTAAAAAAAGATGATCTAATAGATGAGCTGAAAAAAGAAAAAATAAGGGTAGCAGAGTGTACATATGTGGAAGAAGGATTAACGTTAGAAGGAGTTTCTAACTTAGATAAATTAAAGGCTTTCAAAGAGGGAAAATTTCAAGTACAAGATGAAAGTTCCATGTTAGTAAGTAAAATTTTAAATCCTAAGGCAGGAGATAAAATTTTAGATGTATGTTCTGCACCTGGTGGCAAGGCTACACATATGGCTCAAATAATGAATAATAAAGGACAAATTGTAGCTAGAGACATTCATGAGCATAAATTGAAGCTTATACATGAGAATTCTAATAGATTAGGAATTAATATAATAAAGACTCAGAAGTGGGATGCTACCAATTTAGATGAATCTCAAATAAATAAGTATGATAAAGTTTTAGTAGATGCCCCTTGTAGTGGTCTTGGAATTATAAGACGAAAACCTGAATTAAAATATAATAAAACTAGTGAGGATATTAGTAGTATAAGTGAATTACAACTTGAAATTTTAAATATAGCATCAAAGTATGTGAAGCTTGGGGGTACATTACTATATAGTACATGTACCATTGAAAAGGTGGAAAATGACCTGGTTGTGGAAAAGTTTTTAAATTCAAACAAGAATTTTATAGTGGAAAAAATTGAAGAAGAAAGTGTCCTAAATTTAGTTGGGGATAATGGTTTTGTAAAATTATATCCTAATATGGAAAAAACAGATGGTTTTTTCATTGCAAAATTAAAAAAAATAACATAGCCAAATATGTGATATAATAAATTTGCAATATTAAACTCAGATTATTCATGGAAAATTTGAAAGGGTGCAAGTAGTTTTGATTATAATGCTTTCATCAAGGTCGAAGGGATACCCGTACGGTACGTTGAAAATTTGATGGGTGTCTTAGAAGCAAAAGGACGCAGCAGAGTTTTGAATTTTCTATGAATAATATGGGTTAAACATATTTAGTTATACATGTGAGGTGAGCAAATGAGATTAGGAGCTTGTACTCATAAGGGTAAGGTAAGGGACTTAAATGAGGACGCTTTTTATGTAACTGAAAATGATATACAGCTCTTTGCTGTGGCGGATGGTATGGGTGGCCATAATGCAGGAGAAGTGGCAAGTGAAACAGCTATACATACTATAGCTGAATATATTAATAAAAATAAAGAGATGATTAATTCTAAGGACAGTATATTAGCTTTATTAAAGGAAGCTGTACAAAAGGCTAATGAACATGTTTATCATAAAGCTGAAAAGAATACAGGATATAAGGGAATGGGCACTACTTTGACTGTTGCACTTTTATTAACTAAGATTTATTTAGCCCATGTAGGAGATAGTAGGGCATATCTTATAGAAGAGGAAAAAATTAGTCAAATAACAGATGATCACTCTCTAGTGGCTGAGTTGTTAAAAAATGGAACTATTACAGAGGATGAAGCTAAAGTTCATCCCCAAAGAAATATGATAACTCGTGCTATAGGAACGGATAAAAAGGTGAAAATTGACCTTTATTCTAGTCCTGTTAAAAAGGGAGACATATTAGTTCTATGTACAGATGGTCTATCAAATTTAATGGAGGATTGGGAGATTAGGGACAAGTTTTTAAAGAGTCCTTCAATTGATCTTGCGTGCAATGAATTAGTCCAGTTGGCCAATGATAGAGGTGGCGTAGATAATATAACCGTAATAGCTGTACAGATATAGTAAAAGAGAGGTGAAAAAATGATAGGAAAAGTTTTAGGAGATAGATATGAATTAATAGAAAGAATAGGTGGAGGTGGAATGGCTTTAGTGTATAAGGCCAAATGTAACCTTTTAAATAGATATGTTGCTGTAAAAATACTAAGACCAGAGTTTGAAAGTGATGAGGAATTTATCAAATCTTTTAGA
Source organism: Anaeromicrobium sediminis (assembly GCF_002270055.1). NCBI lineage: Bacteria > Bacillati > Bacillota > Clostridia > Peptostreptococcales > Thermotaleaceae > Anaeromicrobium > Anaeromicrobium sediminis. The sequence goes on from NZ_NIBG01000011.1 coordinate 114,867, forward strand.
CAAGAGTCTCAATCAGCTGCTAGTTTGTCCCATCATAATATTGTAAATATATATGATGTGGGGAAAGAAAATGATACGGATTATATAGTTATGGAATATGTGGAGAATAAGACTTTAAAGCAAATTATTAAAGAAGAAGGTCCATTGAATTCTAATAGAGTAATCAAGATAGGTAAACAAATAGCCCTAGCTCTTGAACATGCCCATAGTAACCATATTATTCATAGGGACATTAAACCCCATAATATTTTAGTAACTTCAAATGATACGGCAAAGGTAACAGATTTTGGAATAGCTAGAGCTGTAACTTCATCTACAATAACCAATGCGGGAAATGTTATAGGATCAGTTCATTATTTCTCTCCAGAACAAGCTAGAGGAGGGTACATTTCAGAAAAATCAGACATTTACTCTTTGGGAATAGTCCTTTATGAAATGGCCACGGGCACATTGCCTTTTGAAGGGGAGAAACCTCTTAGTGTAGCATTGAAACACATAAATGAAGAGGTGCAAGATCCAAGAAAAGTAAATAAAAGTATTCCAAAAGCTTTAGCTGATATAATATTGAAAGCAACACAAAGGGAACAAAGCAAAAGATATGAAAATGCCATGGAATTATATAAGGATTTAGATATAGCACTACAAAAGCCAATGGGAAACTTTGTGGACTTATTAGATAAGGGAGATTCCCCTACAGTGGTGATTCCTGCCATAGATGAAGAGCAGATCATAAGTAAGAGTAAAAAAAATAAAAAAGAAAATAATCGAGTGATAATTTGGTCAGCCATATTATTAGCTTTTGTAAGTGCTCTAATGGTAACAGTAGGGGGTATATATCTTAAGGATATATTATTTGTAAAAGAAGTAAATGTACCTGGTGTAGTAGGATTAAGTGAAGATGATGCTAAGAAAGAATTATTAAAACTGGGTCTAAAGGCAGAGGCAGCCACTACCAGATTTAGCAATGAATATGAAAAGGGATATGTAATAGAACAAGACCCTAAGGAAGGAATTAAGAGAAAAGAAGGATATCCAGTAAATTTAATACTCAGTAAGGGAAAAGAATTAGTAGAAGCTCCAAACTTAATAAACAAAAACATTGAGAGTATTGATATAACCTTGGAAAATGCAAAATTAAAAGAAGGTAAGGTTAAATATGAATATAGTTCTATGCCTGTAGGAATAATTGTTGATCAAGAGCCTAGGGGTGGACAAATGGTTGAAATTGATTCCCAGATTAATTTGGTAGTAAGTCAAGGAATTCAAACAAAGACCATATTAATGCCTACGTTGGTAGGAAAGCCCCTTAAGGAAGTTAAAAAGACCATAGAAGCATCTGGTCTTATACTTGGTAAGGTTGAATACAAGGAAAGTGAAGAAGAAAAGGACATAGTTATTTGGCAAAATCTTAAAGGTGGCACGGAAGTAGAAGAAAATCAAGTTGTTAACTTAAGTGTTAGTGAAGGTAGCTCTATAAGACAACCTTCCGAAGAAGATGAGTTTCAGATGAAGTCAATTTCATTTAGATTGTATTATGACCAAGCTAATAATGAAAATTTCAGATTGAAAATAGTTAAAATCCAAAATGGTATACCAATTGTTGTTCATGATAAAATGCATAATAAATCTATGAGCGGTAAAGAAAAAATTGCCATTGAAGGAAGAGGAAAAGCCTCCATAGATATATATTTTGACGATGTTCTAATAGCAGATAAGCAAATAGATTTTGAAACGGGGAATATAGATGATTAAAGGTATTATTACAAAGGGGATAGGCGGATTTTACTATATACAGGATAGAAATGGCAAAATGTATGAATGCAGGGCTAGGGGGAAGTTTAGAAAAGAGAAGATAATACCATTAGTAGGAGATAAGGTAGGCATATCCATATCTCATGACGATAAAGGTATGATTGAGGAAATAGAAAATAGAGAGACTAAATTAATAAGGCCCCCTGTAGCAAATGTGGATCAAGCTGTTATAGTATTTGCCGTAAAAAGACCTAATCCTAATATCTTGCTATTAGATAGATTTTTAGTGATGGCAGAACGAGAAAATTTAGATATAGTAATATGCTTTAATAAAGTAGATTTAAGTGAGGGAGAATTAAATGAATTAAAAGAAATCTATAATAAAACAGGGTATAAGCTTTTGGAAACTAGTACTAAGTTAAATTCTGGTGTGGAGGAATTTAAACATATATTGAAGGATAAAATAACTGTTTTTGCAGGGCCATCTGGAGTAGGGAAATCCTCTCTTTTAAATGCAACACAACCTGATTTGCAATTAAAAACAGGAGAAATTAGTGTGAAAAATAAAAGGGGAAAACATACTACTAGACATGTCGAATTATTGAAACTTGAATTTGGGGGATGGGTTTTAGATACACCAGGTTTTAGTTCTCTGGATTTAGATTTTGTTGAAGAATTGGATCTACAATATTATTTTAAAGAATTCGAGCCATTAATAGGTGATTGTAAATATACAGGATGCAAACATATAAGTGAACCGGAGTGTGCTATAAAAGACGCTGTTGAAAATGGAGAAATAAGTGAATCAAGGTACAATAATTATTTACATCTTTTAAAGGAAATACAGAAAAATAGGAGGTATTAGAAATGGTAAAACTTTCACCATCAATTTTATCAGCAAATTTTGCAAATCTTAAAGAGGATATAGAGAAAGTAGAAAAAGCAGGAGTGGATATGTTACACATAGATGTGATGGATGGACAATTTGTGCCTAATATAAGTATAGGTCCAGTGGTTCTTAAAAGTGTAAGCAAGATCACGAATCTTATATTAGACGTACATCTTATGATAGACGAACCAGATAGGTATATAAAGGAATTTGTAGACGGTGGGGCTAATATTATTACAGTACATTTAGAAGCTTGTACCCATATACATAGAACTATTCAGTTGATAAAATCCTATGGGGTAAAAGTAGGTGTATCATTAAATCCAGGAACTCCTCTTAATCATCTAGAGTATATATTAGATGATGTGGATATGGTTCTTTTAATGTCTGTTAATCCAGGTTTTGGAGGACAAAAGTTTATTCCTGCAATTAAAGATAAAATAAGAGAATTAAAGAAAATGATAGATGCTAGAGGTCTTAACATAGACATAGAAGTTGATGGAGGAATAAAAGTAGATAATGTTAAAGAAGTGGTAGAGGCAGGGGCTAATGTGATTGTGGCAGGTTCGGCCATATTTGGAGCAGATAATGTAGAAGAGTCAGTAAGAAGTTTTAGAGAAGAAATAAAATAAACGACAGGTGAAAAAATGAAATTTTTAATAATTGCTAATGGAACTATTAATGATTTAAACTTTTTGAAAGAACTTATGGACGAATGTGATTTTGTAATATGTGCTGATGGCGGTGCTAAATATCTTAGTAAAATTTCTAGGGTCCCAAATGTAATTGTGGGAGATTTGGATTCTATTGATGAAAAAAGTAGAATTGAGTTTGAGAAAAATGGAGTGGAGTTTTTTAGATTTCCGCCTAAAAAAGATTTTACTGATATGGAACTAGCCATAAGTTACGCCCTGGATAGGGGGGCTAAGGAAATGGTTATAACAGGGGGCATTGGCACCAGAATGGATCATACTATTGCTAATGTGACTTTACTATTACCCTTAGTTAAACGAGGAATAAAAGCTAAAATGGTTAATGAAAAAAATGAAATTACAGTTGTTTTAAATAGGGAAGTTATTACCTGTGACAAGGACAAGAACGTCTCTATAATTCCCCTTACTAGAGAAGTTGAAGGAATAACATTAAAAGGCTTTGAATACCCTTTATATAAAGAAGATATATTAATGGGGTCATCTAGAGGGGTCAGCAATAGGTTAAAAGAGTCTGAAGGGATTATAACCATAGAAAAAGGACATTTGTTACTAATAATATCAGAGGATTAAAATGAAAGTGCGGCTAAGGATAAAAACTTTAGTTGCACTTTTTTTACTTGTAATTTTTAATAATTCTAAAATCTTTCACATTTATGCCATGGATTGAATAGTATAATCAATATATGCATAAAATGGGGTGATATGTTGGGAAAAGAATTCTATTAAAAAGGTTTTTAGGAGTAATACTTGCGCTGTTTGGAAGTGTATTATTAATTGAATTCGTGCCATTGGGAATTTGGTATGGAATCCTAGTATTTTTATTTATAGTATTGATACTTCTAGTTCTGAAAATTATATAAGGGGGAAGTGATTATGAAAAGAAAACTATATAATTCTTTGTGGAGACAACTAGATAAAAGATTTTTAGGTGGTTTATTAATTGTTGTTGGGATAATCATATTAGCCTATATGTTTTTACCATTTACTGCATGGGTAGCTTTTATAGGAATATTTTTAATTTTCTTAGGATACAAACTATTTTGTAAATATTAGATAGTAAAAAAAGTCTACCATAAGGCAGACTTTATGAACTATATAGCTCTTTCTACTTTGTTAGAACGAAGGCATCTTGTACACACGCTAACTCTCTTTGGTGATCCATTAACGATAGCTTTTACCTTCTTTATGTTAGCACCCCAAACTCTTCTAGAATGACGGTTTGAGTGACTTACAGCGTTTCCGGAAATTCTTCCCTTTCCACATACATCACATACTTTTGACATCTATATAACACCTCCTTCAAGTGATCGTAGCTTAATAGCAAACATCATAATTTTACCACACTATGCCTGGTGTATGCAAGGTTTAAGATGAAAATATTTTAATAAAAATATTTTAAATTGTTGAATAGGTTTTTTGTTTAAGATAAAATAAACTATATATATATATGATTTAAACATATACTATTTATATATATACTGTAAAAGGAGGATTTTAATGGGTGCTAAGTTAAAAAATGATTTAGGTAATATCCACATAGATGAAAATGTTATTTCAGAAATTATAGGAATGTCTGCTATGGAATGTTATGGTCTAGTTGGTATGGCTTCCAAATCAGCCGCTAGTGGATTAACGGAACTTTTAAGAAGAGGAAATATGAGTAAAGGAGTAAGAATAGAATCTGATGGTGATAAGTTATCTATAGATTTATATATTGTTATTCAATTTGGTACTAGGATAGGTACTGTTGCACAAAATGTAATGGACAAGGTAAAATATAATGTAGAAACTACAACAGGACTAAAAGTAGAAAAAGTAAATATAAATGTAAAAGATGTGAGAGTACAAAAGTAATTTAAGGAGGTACTAATTTTGAAAATTAAATATATAGACGGAAAGCAGCTAAAGAATATGGTTGTTAGGGGATGCCAAGTACTAGAAAGGAATAAAAAGTTTGTAGATGACTTAAATGTATTCCCTGTGCCTGATGGTGATACAGGAACTAATATGTCCTTAACTATGAATTCTGCAAAGGATGAAGTGGAAAGTGTAGTGAATGGAAATGTAGAGGCTGTAGCAAAAGCCCTTGCCAATGGATCCTTGATGGGAGCTAGAGGAAACTCTGGTGTAATACTATCACAAATTTTTAGAGGCTTTTCCAAGGCTTGTAAAGGTAAAGAAACCTTAGATGTGGGCGACTTTGCCAAAGCACTTCACATGGCATCGGATACGGCTTATGGTGCTGTTATGAAGCCTATAGAAGGGACTATACTTACTATAATAAGAAGTGTTAGTGAAAGGGCAATGGAAATTGGAGAAATAGAAGAAGATATATGTAGAATGTTAGAGATGGTTATAGATCACGGAGAAGAAGTTTTATCAAAAACACCTGATATGTTGAAGGTTTTAAAAGAAGCTGGTGTAGTAGATGCAGGTGGAAAGGGACTAATATTTATTTTAAATGGTTTTTATGAAGCGCTAACTGGAAAAATCATCATAGAAGAAACTACAAAAAGAGAAAAGAAATCTAATCTAAAAATTCATGGAGATAAATCTATCCAATTTGGATATTGTACAGAGTTTATAATAAAATCAACTAATGCTAATGTGGAAAATTTAAAAAAGAAAATAATGAACATGGGAGATTCTATGCTAGTTGTTGGAGATGAAAACCTAGTAAAGGTCCATATACATACAAACAATCCTGGAAATGTAATTGAAGAAGGATTAAAATTAGGTCAGCTTGTGGATGTTAAAATAGATAACATGAGATACCAGCATGAAAATAGGTTGGAAAAAAAGGACTTAAAAAAGTATGGAATAGTAGCTGTTGCCATGGGTGAGGGGATAGAAAATATATTCAAAGATATAAATGTGGATAAGGTTATTGCTGGTGGTCAGACTATGAATCCTAGTACTCAAGACATAAAAGAAGCTTTAGACAGTATTAATGCAGAGAATATATTTATATTACCTAATAACAGCAATATAATTTTAGCGGCAAACCAAGCAAAGGCGTTAAGTGAGAAAAATGTAATAGTTATACCTACAAAAACAATTCCCCAAGGAATAGGGGCAGTAGTGGCATATAATCCAGAAAATGAAGTGGATGTAAATGAAAAAAATATGAATTTAGCCATGAAAGATATTAAAACGGGACAAATAACTTACTCTGTCAGAGAGACTACCTTTAAAGATATAGACATTAAAAAGGGAGATATATTAGGAATATCTGATGGTGAAATTGTAACAGTTGGAAGTGAAATTGAAAATGAATCCCATAAACTGTTGAAAAATATAGTTGATGAAGATAGTGAAATAATAACATTATTTTATGGTTCTGATATAGAAAAAGAAAGAGCGGACAAGTTAGCAGAAGAAATAGAAGAGGAATTTGAGGATTGTGATGTGGAAGTGTATTATGGTGGGCAACCTCTGTACTATTATATATTTTCCGTAGAGTAGGAAATGAGCTTATGCATCATTTCCTTTTATTTTAATAAAGTTATTGAATTAAAAGAATTTAACCTATATAATAACTAAAGATTGGAGGGGATAAAGGTTGAGCAGTTTAAAAGAGTCCATACAATATTTAAAAGGGGTGGGACCTAAAAAAGCAAGCCTTTTAAATAATATTAATATACACACTGTAGAGGATATCCTTTATTATTTTCCAAGGGATTATGAGGCGAGAAAAGATTTAATATGCTTAAATAAAATCAATAAATCCGGAAAATATTTAATAAAAGTTAGAATAAACTCTAATATAGAAGAGAGCAAAGTAAGAAAAGGATTGAAAGTGTATAAGTGTATAGGAGAAGATAATACGGGTAAAATTCGTATTTCTTTTTTTAATTCTCCCTTTATTAAAAATTTATTTCACATTGGTAGAGAAGTTTATTTGTATGGTGAAGTTAAAAAAAGTTTTTCAGGTTTGCAAATTACCCATCCCGAATATAAGTTTAACGAAACCGAATATAAAAATCATATAATGCCCATATATAATTTGACTAGGGGCCTTAATCAAAACGATTTGAGCAAATTAACATATAAAGTTATACAAGACCATATAACTATTGTAGATGAATATATTCCTGAATGTATTAGGAATGAGTATAGAATATGTGATATTAAGTATGCTCTGAAAAATATACATTTTCCACAGTCTATTGAGAAAATGAAAATATCTAAGTATCGCTTGGTCTTTGAAGAATTACTACTACTCCAATTAGCTCTTTTTATGGTGAAAAATCAAATTGCAAATGAAGAGGGAGTATCATTTAAGCATAAAAATGAAGTGGATGATTTTATAAAATCTCTTCCCTTTCAATTGACAGGTGCACAAAGGAATGTAGTGGAAGAAATAAAAAAGGATCTAGAATGTGATAAACCTATGAATAGGCTTGTACAGGGTGATGTAGGATCTGGTAAAACTGTTGTGGCGTTAATCTCTTTGCTAGAAGCTGTTTTTAATGGATATCAAGGAGCTCTTATGGCTCCTACTGAGATACTCGCACAACAGCATTATGAAGGTTGTATTAAACTATATGAAGGTTTAGATGTGAAGGTGGAGTTATTAACGGGAAGTACTAAAGCTAAAAAGAAAGAACAAATTTTAAATGATTTAAAAAATGGCAATGTGGATATTGTAATAGGGACTCATTCTTTAATACAAGATAAGGTAGAATTTAAAAACTTGGCACTAGTAATAACAGATGAACAACATAGATTTGGAGTAAATCAAAGAAATGTATTTGCTAAAAAGGGAATTAACCCTAATATTTTAGTTATGACAGCTACACCTATTCCCAGGACTCTAGCTCTTATTTTATATGGGGATTTAGATGTATCTATTATAGATGAACTTCCACCTGGAAGAAAAGAAATCAAGACTTATGGAAGTACAGAAAAGGATAAGGGAAAAGTATATGAATTTATTAAAAAAGAGGTAGAAAAAGGTAGACAAGCTTATGTGGTTGCTCCTCTGGTGGAAGAATCAGAAACCTTAGAGATAAATTCAGCCACTGAAATTTATGAGAATATAAAGGAGCATTATTTTAAAGATTATAATGTAGGTCTAGTACATGGTAAAATGAAAAATAAAGATAAAGAAGAAATAATGAATAGATTCAAAAATGGAGAAGTTCACATATTAGTGGCAACTACAGTTATAGAAGTAGGAGTTAATGTACCTAATGCATCCATAATGGTTATAGAAAATAGTGAACGATTCGGATTAGCTCAATTACATCAGTTGAGAGGTAGAGTTGGAAGAGGCGAATATCAATCCTATTGTATTCTCATTAACAATGGGAAAAGTCCTGTGGCTAAGGAACGGGTAGAAATAATGACTAAAACTAATGATGGTTTTATAATAGCAGAAGAAGATTTGAAAATTAGAGGACCAGGAGAATTTTTTGGAACTATACAGCATGGTATTCCTCAACTTAAAATGGCAAATTTATTTAGGCATATGAAAATATTAAAATTAGTTCAAAAGAAAGCTGAGATAATAATTAAAGAAGATCCAGTTTTAAAATCTGAAAAATATGAAGGATTAAAAAAGAAGATAATAAATGAATTTGGAAAGTTTATAGAAAACATTAGTTTATAGTGTATAGAAAGTAGTAAATTAATGAAAACTGTATAAGGATATAATTTTTTGAAGGATGTACTTATAAAACCTCTTATTGCTACCAGTTGGTAGAAAAGTAAAAAACTACTAGATATAATTTATCTAATATTGGTTAAATTAATAGTACAAGGCAATAGGAGGTGAAACTTAATGAATAATGGTAATACAAAAGCTGTACCAGAAGCTAAGGCAGCATTAAGTCAAATGAAGTATGAAATCGCTAATGAACTAGGATTAAGCGATTATCAAGGAATGGATAAGGGAAATTTAACAGCAAGACAAAACGGTTATGTTGGTGGATATATGACTAAACGTTTAGTTGAAATGGCTGAGCAACAATTATCAGGAAAATAGGAAATAAGGACTAAATAATAAGAGAAGAGGCTAAGCCTCTTCTCTTATTATTTAGCTTAAAGTATAAAAAAAATACTGGTGAAAATCACCAGTATTGGGAGAGGAGAAATGAAGAAAAAAGCTTCAAGGGGAATTTGATTTAAAAGCTTTTCAATATTAATTATGTGTAAAATTAATATTAATTATTCTAGTTTATATTAATTAGATTTTGTCTATCTTTTACATATATGCTAAAATATAATAATGAGAGGAGAGAGATAGTTGAGAGTCATTTCAGGAAGAGCCAGAGGAAGAAGATTGAATTCTCCTAAAGGAACAAATACTAGACCTACAACAGATAGGGTAAAAGAATCCATATTCAGTATTATAAATTTTTACATACAAGATAGCAAAATATTAGATTTATTTGCTGGAACAGGAGCGCTAGGTATTGAGGCTATCAGTCGAGGTGCAGAATATGGAGTCTTTGTGGATAATGATAAAAATAGTATTAAAACTATAAAAGAAAATTTAGAAAACATGGGATTTGAAAAGGAAAGTACTGTGTTATATTGTGATGTAGATGCTGCTATAAGTAAACTAAGCACTAAAGGTGAAAAGTTTCATATTATATTTATGGACCCACCATATTTAAAAGGTTTTATTGAGCCATCCCTAGAAAAAATATATAATAGTGAGATTTTAACCGAGGATGGAATTATTTTAATAGAACATGATGTAAAAGATATTTTAATAGAAAATATAGCAGGATTTTATAAATATAAAGAGAAAAAATATGGAAATACTTTAATATCCATTTATAAGAAGGAGGAGTAACGGTGAAAATAGGCATATGTCCAGGTAGCTTTGATCCAGTTACTAATGGACATTTAGACATTATTAAGAGAGCTTCACATGTTGTAGACAAAGTTGTGGTGGCAGTATTAAACAATCCTTTTAAAAATCCGCTGTTTACCATAGAAGAGAGAATAAATATTTTAAAAGAAGCCACAAAGGATATTCCAAATGTGGAAATAGACTGTTTTAGTGGTTTATTAGTAGACTATGTTAATGTGAAGAAGGCAGATGTAATTATAAAAGGATTAAGGGCTGTATCTGATTTTGAATATGAGTTTCAAATGGCTTTGATGAACAAAAAGTTAAATAAAAATGTTGAAACTATGTTTATGATGACTAGTAGTGAGTATTCCTACTTAAGCTCTAGCATAGTAAAAGAAACTTTTAAATTAAATGGATGTATTGAAGGTCTAGTACCAGATTATGTAATTGATGCAATGAGAAAAAAGTTTAAAGATGCACGATAGTTAAAGGGGGTGCAATTTATGAATGTTTTAAAGCTATTAGATGAGTTAGAGGATATAATAGAAAGTAGTTCGTCTATTCCCTTTGCAGGAAAAACCTTTGTAGATAAAGATGAAATATTAGAAATAATTAAAGACATAAGGCTACAATTGCCAGATGAAGTAAAACAGGCCGTGTGGATTAAGGAAGAAAGACAAAAAATTCTTATAGAAGCACAACATGAAGCCGATAATATAATTGATGATGCAAAGGATCATATAGAGCAAATGGTGGAAAAGGATGAGGTAACAAAGCAAGCTCAAAAGAGGGCAGAAGAAATAATTGCACAGGCTCAGGAAAGTGCTAAGGAAATGAGAATTGGCGCTAGACAATATACAGATGAACTTTTACTTAATATGGAAAGTCAATTAGAAAATATGCTAGGCACTATTAAAGAGAATAGAAATGAATTAAAGGGTATGAGATAATCTCATACCCTATTTTTTTTGGAAATAACTATAAAGAATAGTCCTAACAATAATAGGCCCAAGTTAAAATGTAAAAATAAGAAAAATGAATATTTGAATTTTGCCATAAAACCTAAGCTGAAAATAGGTTCATATAAGTCATTAAATACGCCTTTTGAAGTAAAGAGACCATGGGGATAGAAAATACATAATGAAAAAGCCAAAAGAGCAGAAAAAAAGCTATGTATAACCTTACTAAAGATATATATGCCGCAACTTAAATCTGTTTTAGATATAATGCTTAATGATTGGGCATGTATAGATAAACCGCTCCATGAAATTATTAATGATGCAAAAACAGCTTGATTTCTAAAGGATAAAGACTCTATCAAAGATAATTCTCTACATCCTACAGTTATTTCAATAAAGCCACTTATAAGGGCTGTATATATTTTCCTATCTAGAGAGCCTAAAAGGGGCATAGAGCTTATTTTAATAGTAAGTGCCTCAATTATATTGCCATGCTTTATTATTTGAATTAAAACTGAAAACAAAATGATGTAACCACCTATAACAAATAGAACTTCCATACCCTTTTTTACAGATTCAGAAAATATTACACCAAATGAATTGTTGGTATTTTTCATGTATGAAAGGGAAGTTTTAATTTTCCCAGAATAAGTGGTTTTATTTAATGAAAAATTATTAGATTTAGATTTTTTATAAAATCTAAATGTAAAACCTGTCATTAAGGATCCTAGATAATGGGAAATTAAAATCAATATGCCTAAGGATTTATTTTGAAACATACCTATAGCTACTGCACCAAGGATGAAAAGGGGGCCAGAAGTACTGCAAAAGGAGAGTAATCTTTGACCGTCCTCCTTGGAAATGAGATTGTCTTCTCGTAATTGGGAAGTTAATTTTACTCCCATGGGATAGCCAGATGCAATGCTCATTAAAAATATGAAAGACCCTTCACCAGGAACGTTAAATATGGGCTTTACTATGGGTTCTAACAAAGTGCCTATAAAGCGAACGAAGCCTAATCGTATGAGCATTTCTGTCCCAATGAAAAATGGAAGTAGTGCAGGAAGTACCACATTAATCCAAGTGGATACACCTAATTTGGCGCCTTCATAGGATACCTTAGGATTTAGAGCAATAGAGCATATAAATGATAATATGAGTAAAAGCAATAAGGCTTTACGAATTATAAGTGGATAGTATATAAACAATAAAAATATAAGGACAATAGTTATAAAAATGAACATAAATTCCTCCCACAATATTTTATGACCTAAAGGTAAAACTAAAAATACCTATAATATTTTATTGTGGGAAAAATTGAATTAGTACTTTTTATAAAAATTATCTTTTCATATAAGGTCTATTATAGTAATCATAGCCTCCGTAACGTAGATTTGGATTTGCAATTGATAAGGTGTATAAATCTGTAGCTAAAATATCCAAAGAAAGCATGGATAAGGCCTTAGAATCAATGGATTGTTTATTTATATTAGTGAGTATTGGTACCAAAGATTTTTCTTTCATGGCTTTAAGTAACTCTGTACCTTTAGGAGAAAAACCTAGTACACGAGCATAAAGGGGTCCTGTATTCCTAAAACAGTCTAGAGTATCCTTTGTATATCCCATTAAAGAGTGAATCAAAATTCTTTGAATTCTAGTAAGTGCATATCTTTTAGTCTTTACATTATCTAATAAAGAATCAATATGGATGGCTTTAGTTGCACTGGACTTAAGCCTATTTTCTAAGCCCTCTCCCACATCAACAATATTTCTTAAATACTCTGGAGAAGATTTTCTTAAAGTTTGAATAATCATTTGGCTAAAGTCATTATAAAAAACTGGTTTATAATATTCTATTAAAGATTTCTGTAGTACTTTGTAACTTTCACTAGGCATTACACCTTTTAAAGTTTCATCGCATGGATTTTCAAGTAAAAGTTTTCTTATGGCAGTAGCACTACATATATTGCCATATAACTCTTTAGAATGATAACCAGCCTTATATCTTTTCACTGTAGATGGTGTAATAGAACTACCTAGCTTTAGTAGAGATTTTATATACTCAATGCCCAATATGTTGTTAGGAGAACCTATAATATTTGACAGACTATCTTCATTAAAGTACTTAAATAAAGCCCTTTCTCTAGCAGCAGGATAGGAAATACCCTCCTTTAAGAACTCTTTTAAATAATGGGTATATTCATCAGGTTCCTCGTTTAAGACCTTGCTGATTCTTGTCAAATCATCCACATTACCTAGTTCGCTTCCAAAGCTTATGGAATCTACAATGTTCATACTATTTAAAAGGGAAACAGCACCAAAGGCAAAAAATTCAGCACTATTACAAGCATACACAAAGGGTAGTTCTATAACCAGGTCTACACCTTCATCAATAGCCATTTTAGCTCGAGTCCATTTGTCTAATATGGCAGGTTCTCCCCTTTGAAGAAAATTACCACTCATAACTACTATAGAGTGAGTTCCTTTAGTATTTTTTAAAGATTCTATTAAATGATATTTATGTCCATTGTGAAAGGGATTATATTCAGCCACAATTCCAACTACATTCATACTTAAATTACCTCCATGAATAGAAATTAAAATAATTAGTCATAATGTTTAAATAAAATACTCATTAAGTTTACATATATAATATTACTAAAATTGTCTAATATTATCAAAGAAAGTAAATAAATTTGCATAAATACTTGAAAAAATTCACCAGTAGATTATAATAAAAATGGTATAATGAATTTTTTTTGTGAGGATTTTAGGGAAATTCACATAACGAGGAGGAGCAAACAATGAAAGTATTAGTTATTAACTGTGGAAGTTCATCTTTAAAGTATCAATTAATTAACATGGAAAATCAAGAGGTATTAGGAAAAGGTTTGGTGGAAAGAATTGGAATCGAAGGTTCTGTATTAAAACACGAAGCTAAAGGTGTTGAAGGAAAAGTTGTAATAGAACAAGAAATGAAAGATCACAAAGTAGCTCTAGGATTAGTATTAGACGCTTTAGTAGACGAAAAGCATGGAGCAGTTAAAGAATTATCTGAAATCTCTGCTGTAGGACATAGAGTAGTTCATGGAGGAGAAAAGTTCAATGGTTCTGTAATCATTACTGATGAAGTAATGGCTGCTATGGAAGAATGTGTTGAATTAGCACCTCTACATAACCCTGCTAACATAATGGGAATCAACGCTATTAAAGAGTTAATGCCTGAGGTACCTAATGTGGGTGTATTTGACACTGCATTCCATCAAACGATGCCAAAGGAAGCATACTTATATGCGCTACCTTATGAATTATATGAAGAACACGGAGTAAGAAGATATGGATTCCATGGAACTAGCCATAGATACGTATCTGAAAGAGTAAGTGCCATGTTAGGAAAAGACTTAAAAGACTTAAAGGTAATTACTTGCCACTTAGGAAATGGAGCTAGTTTAGCTGCTATAGATGGAGGTAAATGTGTAGATACTAGTATGGGATTAACTCCACTTGAAGGTTTAGTAATGGGAACTCGTTGTGGAGATATAGACCCTGCTATAATCCCTTTTGTAATGGATAAAGAAGGATTAGATACTAAGGGAATAAACAATGTATTAAATAAGAAGTCTGGAGTACTTGGTATATCAGGAGTAAGCAGTGACTTTAGAGATATAGAAAATGCTGCTGGTGATGGAAATGAAAGAGCAGACCTTGCCCTTAAGATTTTCGATAGAAGAGTTAAGAAATATATTGCATCATATGCTGCTGTAATGGGTGGAGTAGATGCTATTGTATTTACAGCAGGTCTTGGTGAAAACTCAGCCTCAAATAGAAAGGAAATCTGTGAAGGATTAGAATTCATGGGAGTAAAAGTTGATGCTGAGAAGAATAATATGAGAGGTAAGGAAGCTGTAGTAAGCGCAGATGACTCAAAGGTTAAAGTATTAGTTATACCTACGAATGAAGAACTTATGATAGCTAAAGATACTCAAGAGTTATTAAAATAAAAATCAACTAAAAAAACTGATTT
Organism: Anaeromicrobium sediminis; assembly: GCF_002270055.1. Classification (NCBI taxonomy): domain Bacteria; kingdom Bacillati; phylum Bacillota; class Clostridia; order Peptostreptococcales; family Thermotaleaceae; genus Anaeromicrobium; species Anaeromicrobium sediminis. The sequence continues at coordinate 130,012 of NZ_NIBG01000011.1, forward strand.
TTATAGGGTAACTAGGATCATAATAATAGTAGTTACTTAAAATAATTTAAAAGGTGGGTATAGCCCACCTTTTTGTAACAAAAAAAGTATTGTGAACTATCAAGTATTTTTACTTGACAAATCTTTTCTACGTTTGTATAATTAAATCTGTTAATGTGACGAGGTGAGATCATATGAAAATTACCTTAAATGAGTTAATAGAAAAAAGGAAAGAGTCTATAGATTTAGATATAACTATTCCTGTAGGTGAAATTGGAATGATAAATGAAGAAATAGAGATCATAAGTCCTGTTTCTTTAAAAGGAAAAATATTCCATGATGATGACTCTATATACTTAGAGGCAGATATAAAAACTAAGGCAGAATGTATATGCCATAGATGCCTACAAAAGTTTCAAATGGATATTGAAAATCATATTCATGAAAAATTAACTATCAATGAAGAGGAAATGGAAGACTATTATTATATTAATAAAAATCGTCTAGACATAACTGAGGTCGTTGATAACGTATTGGTTTTAAATATGCCTATGAAACTTGTTTGTGACGAAAATTGTCAAGGATTATGTTTAGCATGTGGTGTGAATTTGAACAAAGAACAATGTGATTGTGAAAGTGATCAAATTGACCCCAGATTAGCTAAATTAAAAGATTTGTTACTTAATGATTAAGGAGGTGGAAATAATGGCAGTACCTAAGCGTAAAACTTCTAAAGCAAGAAGAGATAAGAGAAGAGCATCTAACATAAAAATGACAGCAACAAATGTTGTTGAATGTCCACAATGTCATGAGCCAAAGCTACAACACAGAGTATGCAAAAAGTGTGGGCACTACAAGAACAAAGAGGTTGTTGCAGTACAATAGTAATTAAAGTAGTAATGATAAAATCATTACTACTTTTTTTATATATAAGGATATTATAATATCCTTATATATAAAAAAAAGTAGGGGTTGTAGGGGAACATCCCCTGCCTCTTTAAAGGAGGGTATTCAGATTGCGAGAGCAATCGTCGAAGGGAACCATAGGGTTCCATAACGAAGCATACGAAGTATGCCTTTTTTATTAAAAATGAATTTTAGCTTATTTTTTAAATGAAATTTAAAGAATGGGCTAAAATTTATTTTATATATGGTTATATTAATAATAGATTATAGAATTATTCTAAAAGCCGTAATAATAGAAGTTGATTTATTAATAAAAGTATTGTATAGTAGTTGTTAGTAGTAGGTACTAATTCGAGGTACTAAAGAGGTGAAATGAAAATGGCAGGAAGAAAGCCAAAGTCATTAAGACAAAAGGAATTGTTAGAGATGATAAAAAAACAACCTTTTGTTACGGATGAAGAATTGAGTGAATATTTTAAAGTTAGCATACAAACTATACGTTTAGATAGATTAGAATTGAGAATACCCGAATTAAGAGAACGAATAAAGAATGTAGCCCAAAAGAATCATTCTAAAGTTAAAAGTTTAGGAGAAGAAGAAATAATTGGAGAACTAATAGAAATAAAGCCAAATGAAAGAGGTATATCCATATTAGAAACAAATAAAGAATTAGCATTTGAAAAAACTAAGGTGGTAAGAGGTCATCATATTTTTTCCATGGCAGAGTCTTTAGCCATGGCCATAATAGATGCAAAGGTAGCTCTTACTGGAGTAGCTAATATGAAATACATAGTTCCCGTCATATCAGGACAAAAGTTAATAGCACGAGGGGAAGTAGTAAAGGTACGAGGAAATAAGTATTTTGTCCATGTAAAGATAAATGTAAAAGACAAGCAAGTGTTTAGAGGGAAATTTATATTAGTTTCCATAGAAGAGTAAAAGAGGTGAAAATATGCGTATAGCTGTAGATGGAATGGGTGGAGATAATGCGCCCCATGATATTGTAAAGGGCTGTGTGGAAGCATTAGAAGATAGTGAGTTAGAAATATACTTAATTGGTAAATCTGAAATATTGAAAAAAGAATTGAAAAAATATACTTTTGATGAAAATAAAATAAATGTAGTAAATGCAGATGAAGTTATAGAGAATACTGATAAACCTGTTAGGGCAATTAAAAGAAAAAAGAATGCCTCCATGGTAGTAGGATTTGATATGTTAAAAGATGACCAGGTAGATGCATTTATTTCTGCAGGAAATACAGGAGCTATATTGGCAGGAAGTTTATTGAAAGTAGGTAGAATAGAAGGTATAGATAGACCTGCAATTACTACTGTATATCCTACTAAAAAGGATGTATCTTTATTAGTGGATGCAGGGGCTAATTCAGAGTGTAAGCCTAGAAATTTATTAGAATTTAGTATTATGGCATCTGTGTATTCTAAATATGTACTAGATAAAGAGAATCCATCAGTTGGACTAGTAAATATTGGTGAAGAATCATCTAAAGGAACCAGTATGATTAAGGAAACCTATGAAGTTCTTAAGAATAGCCATATAAACTTTTATGGTAATGTGGAAGGACGAGAATTGCCAGAAGGAGTAGTAGATATAATTGTATGTGATGGTTTTGTTGGTAATGTCATATTAAAGCTAACAGAAGGTGTGGCTAAAACCATAACGGATATTCTAAAAAAGGAACTTAGCGGTAGTTTATTATCTAAACTGGGAACACTATTTATGCTACCTGCATTAAAGTCCTTTAAGAAGAAATTAGATTATACAGAATATGGAGGAGCTCCATTTTTAGGAGTGAAAAAACCTGTTATTAAGGCACATGGAAGTTCTAATGCGAAGGCTATAAAGAATGCAGTTAAAAAGGCTAAAGTTTTTGCACAAAGTGGTGTAATAGATACAATAGGAAAAGAAATCGAAAGAATAGGAGTTGAAAGAGATGGAAAATAAATTAATATCAGCAGGTATATTAGGATTAGGAAGTTATGTACCAGAAAAGATAGTTACAAATGACGATATAGCAAAAATGGTAGACACTTCTCATGACTGGATAGTTTCAAGAACGGGAATAGAAGAACGTAGAGTAGTAAGTGAAGGGCAAAGTACATCAGATATATCTGCTATAGCAGCTAAGAGGGCATTAGAGGATGCAAACTTAAGTCCAGAGGACATTGATCTAATAATAGTAGCCACATTAACACCAGATATGTTAATACCGTCTACGGCGTGTATAGTTCAAAGCAAAATAGGAGCAAAGAATGCTGCTGCTTTTGATTTAGAAGCAGCTTGCTCAGGGTTTGTATATGGACTTACAGTGGCTAGACAATTTGTTGCTACAGGCATGTATAAAAATATATTAGTAATTGGAGCGGAAGTTTTATCAAAATTTTTAGATTGGGAAGATAGAAATACTTGTATACTATTTGGAGATGGAGCTGGAGCTGCTGTTGTAGGTCCTGTGGAAGATGGAAAGGGAATTCTTTCTATGACTATGGGAGCCGATGGAACGGGTGGAGAATCCTTGTTAATTCCAGCTGGTGGTGCAACTATGCCTGCTAGTGAACAAACAATTGCTGATAGACTTCATTACATTCGCATGGATGGAAGTGAAGTATTTAAATTTGCCGTTAGAACTATGGGTAGGGCTTCCATTGAAGTTATAGAAAAGGCTGGGCATAAAGTAGAAGATATAGATTTCTTAGTTCCACATCAAGCTAACATTAGAATTGTTAACTCTGCTGCTAAGAAATTAAAACTAAGTAATGACAAGTTTTATGTTAATTTAAATAAATATGGAAATATGTCAGGTGCATCAATACCAGTTGCACTAGATGAAGCTGTTAAACTTGGAAAGATAAAGAAAGATGATTTAGTAGTACTTGTAGGATTTGGAGCAGGACTAACGTGGGGTTCATGCTTAATTAAATGGAATAAGTAAGGGGGATTTAAATATGGGTAAAATAGCATTTGTATTCCCAGGACAAGGAGCACAATACGTGGGAATGGGAAAAGAAATATGTGAAAACTATGAAATGGCAAGTGAAATCTTCGAGCAGGCTAGTGAGGCCGTTGGATATGACATGAAGAAACTTTGCTTTGAAGGGCCAGAGGAAGAGTTAAAAAAGACAGAAAATACTCAGCCAGCCATATTAACTACTTGCATTGCCATGAGTAAAATTTTGGAGAATGAAGGAATTAAGCCAGATGTAAGTGCGGGACTTAGCTTAGGCGAGTATGCATCTTTAGTTATAGCTAACATGATGGACTTTAAAGATTCAGTGGCTTTAGTTAAGAAGAGAGGTAAATATATGCAAGAAGCAGTTCCACTAGGAGTAGGAACTATGGCAGCCATATTGGGTATGGACAAGGAAGTACTTGAAGAAGTACTAGATTTATCTAAAGAATTTGGTGTAGTAGAGGCAGCCAATTTTAATTCGCCAGGTCAAATTGTAATATCAGGTGAAGTAAAAGCTGTAGAAAAGGCTTGTGAAATTGCCAAGGAAAAGGGAGCTAAGAAGGCAGTGATATTACCTGTAAGTGCACCATTTCACTGTTCTATGTTAATTCCTGCAGGAGAAAAACTAAGTGGTGAATTAGACAATGTAGAATTAAGAGAAGGAAATATGCCAGTTCTTAGTAATGCCCAGAATAAATATTATACATTGGATGACACTAAAGACTTCCTGGTACAACAAGTAAGCAAGTCTGTTTTATGGGTTGACAATGTGGAAAAAATGATTAATGATGGAGTAGACACTTTTGTAGAGATAGGTCCAGGAAAATCTTTAAGTGGATTTATAAAGAAAATAGCTAAGAAGCTTGGGACAAAAGTGAATACATACAATGTTTCCGATATGAAGACATTAAATGATACAATTGATGTGTTAAAAGGGTAGGAGGTAAGTTTATGAATTTAAATGGAAAAACGGCTCTAGTAACGGGTGGTTCTAGAGGAATAGGGAAGGCTATTGCCTTAAGACTAGCTGAATTTGGAGCTAATATAGTAGTTAATTATACAAGTAATTCTCAAAAGGCAGAAGAAACAGTAAATGAAATAAAGGAAATGGGAAGAGATGCCATTGCCCTACAAGCTAATGTAGCAGATCTTAGTCAAATAGAAGAACTTGTTAAAAAAGCAGAAGAAAAGTTTGGAAATATAGATGTATTAGTAAATAATGCAGGAATTGAAAAAGATAAACTTTTGATTAAAATGACTGAAGAAGATTGGGATAAAGTAATGGAAGTAAACCTAAAGGGTGCTTTTAATTGTACTAAAATAATTGGTAGAAAAATGATGAGAAAAAGAAGTGGAAAAATAATAAATATAACATCAGTAGTAGGAATTACAGGAAATGTTGGTCAAGCAAATTATGCTGCTTCAAAGGCTGGATTAATTGGATTTACTAAATCTGTAGCAAAGGAATTGGCAACTAGAGGAATAACTGTTAATGCAGTGGCTCCTGGACTTATAAAGTCAGACATGACTGATGCACTACCTGAGGCTATAAAGGAGCAAATGTTAGCGAAAATTCCAGTTGGTAAAGCAGGAATGCCAGAAGAAGTGGCAGATACGGTAGCTTTCTTAGCTTCAGAAAGAGCTAACTATATTACAGGTCAAGTAATTAATGTAGATGGTGGAATGGTAATGTAATTAAAAGACATATGGGAGGTTATTAATATGCGTAGAGTTGTAGTTACTGGAATAGGTGCAGTTACACCAGTAGGAATTGGAAAAGAAGAATTTTGGAAAAACATTAAAGAAGGTAAGAGTGGAATTGGAATGATTACTAATTTCGATACTGAAAATCATACAGTGAAAATTGCTGGAGAAGTTAAAGATTTTGATCCACTTAGATTTTTTGAGAAGAAAGAAGCAAAGAGAATGGATACATTTACTCAATTTGGAATTGCTGCTTCAAAACTTGCAGTAGAAGATGCTAAATTAGATTTAGATAAAGTGGAAAAGGAAAGATTTGGAGTAATAATAGGTTCTGGTATAGGTGGAATTCAAACTTTTGAGAAGGAGTTTGAAAAAATGTCTAACAAGGGTCCAGGCCGAGTAAGTCCATTTTTTATACCAATGATGATAACTAATATAGCTTCTGGACATATATCTATGGCTTTAGGGGCAAAAGGACCGAATACAACAGTTGTAACAGCGTGTGCTTCATCTACAAACGCTGTTGGGGATGCTTTTAAAGCAATCCAAAGAAATGATGCAGACATTATGATTACAGGAGGTACTGAGGCTTCAATAACACCTCTTAGTATAGCTGGGTTTGCTAATATGAAAGCTTTGTGTACTAGAAATGATGAGCCAGAAAAGGCTAGCAGACCATTTGATAAAGACAGAAGTGGATTTGTAATGGGTGAAGGATCAGGAATGCTTGTAATAGAAGAATTAGAACACGCCCTTAATAGAGGTGCTCATATATATGCTGAGATAGTAGGATATGGAATGAGTGCGGATGCATACCACATTACAGCTCCAGCTCCAGGCGGAGAAGGTGCTGCAAGATCAATGATGAATGCATTAAAGGATGGAAATGTGGATCCTAATGAATTAAACTATATTAATGCCCATGGAACTTCAACTCCAATGAATGATAAGAATGAGACTGCGGCTATAAAAACTGTGTTTAAGGATCATGCTAAGGACATTGCAATTAGTTCTTCAAAATCTATGACAGGTCATTTATTAGGAGCAGCTGGGGGAGTAGAAGCAATTGTATGTGCTCTTGCTATTGATGAAAATTTTGTACCACCAACTATTAACTATACAACTCCAGATGAAGAATGTGATTTAGATTATGTTCCTAATGTGGGAAGAGAGATGGAAGTAAATTATGCATTATCTAACTCACTAGGTTTTGGTGGACATAATGCAACCATATTACTAAAAAAATATAAATAAGCAATTAGCTTGATAAAAAATCTTCGGGAGTTGCTAAACTCCCGATTAATATTTAAAATTTAAAAGTAATTTTAATATAAGAACTTTTAAAATATGTTAAAAAAGTGTAAAATATATTAAAGAAAAAACAACATAAGGAGGGCATTGATGGGTAATATTGATGCTAATAGGCAGAATTTATTGAATGAAATATCTAAAAAAGTATCTTATGAATTCAATAATATAGGTCTATTAAATGAAGCTTTAACTCATAGTTCATATGCTAATGAGAATAAAAAAAGAAATATACAACATAATGAAAGATTAGAATTTTTAGGAGATTCCGTATTAGGAATTGTTATTAGTGATTATTTGTACAAAAACTTATCTGCATCTCAAGAGGGAGAATTGACTAAAATTAGGGCAAGTATTGTATGCGAGCCATCTTTAGCTAATTCATCCATAGAATTAGCCATGGGTAAATATTTAATGCTAGGAAAAGGTGAAGAGGTAACAGGTGGGAGAGAAAGGATCTCCATTTTAGCAGATACCTTTGAAGCTGTTATAGGTGCCATATATTTAGATGGTGGATTGGAAAACGCTAAGAAGTTTATACTATCTAATCTAAAGAACACTATTAAGGATGCAATAGAAGGAAGAATATTCCAAGATTATAAGACTCACTTACAAGAAATTATTCAAAGTAAGGGTAATGATAAAATTGAATACGAAGTAATAGATGAAAAGGGACCAGACCATAATAAGATTTTTTATGTACAAGTTAAAATAGGTGGAGAAGTAATAGGTAAAGGATCAGGAAAGAGTAAAAAAGAGGCAGAACAAAAGGCAGCAAAAGAGGCATTAAAAAAGGTGGTATAAAATGGCAAAGACTAATTACATAATTCCTGTATTTGTTCCACATAAGGGGTGCCCTTTTGATTGTGTTTTTTGCAATCAAAAAAGAATTACAGGAAATGTTGAGGATATATCCATAGATAAAGTAAGAAATCAAATAAGTGACTATATAAGCACCATTCCTGATTATGAGAATAAAAATATTGAAATCGCTTTCTTTGGAGGAAGTTTTACAGGGATAGAAAGGGATCTACAAGAAAGCTTACTTAAAGTGGCATATGAGTGGAAATCTAAGGGAATAGTTAATCATATTAGATTATCAACACGTCCTGATTATATTAATGAAGACATTATGGAGTTTTTAGTTGGGTATGGTGTATCCATAATCGAGTTAGGAGTTCAATCTATGGATGAAAAAATTCTTAACCTAAGTGGAAGGGGACATACACCAGAACATGTGAAAATAGCAGTTAATATTATGAAAAATTATCCTGTTAAAGTGGGATTACAGATGATGGTAGGTCTTCCTGGAGATACGGAAGATTCAGTTAATTATACTGCCGATGAAATAATAAGGTTAAAACCTGACTTTGTTAGGATATATCCAACATTGGTTGTAAAGGATACTGAGTTAGAGGAACTATATATTAATTCTAAATACATTCCTTTTAATTTAGATAGTACCATAAGCATTTGTAAAGATTTATTGGTTAAATTTATAAAAAACCGTATAGAAGTCATTAGGATAGGATTACAGCCTACAGAAAATATAGCTAAAGGGAAAGACATAATTGCAGGACCCTTTCATCCATCCATAAGACAGCTGGTTGAGGATAATTTATTTAAAGACTTTTTAAATTATATATTTTCTCATTCTAAATTAGAAAATGAAAAAGAAGTGATTTTAGAGACAAGTGATAAAAATGTATCTAGCGTGGCAGGTCATAATAAATCTAATATTAAGTTTTTAAAAGATAAATATAATATTGGAAAAATAAAGATAATAAGGAATAATTCACTTATAGATAGGAATGTGAAATTATTTACTAATAATAATATGATAGTTTATAATATAATACAGTACATAAATGATGCAATTTAAAATCTATCTAAATTATTTAAAGATAAATTTTAAATTGCATTATAATTTGTAACTTTTGCATATTGAAGAGGTGTTTTGAAATTGCATCTAAGGAAAATAGAGTTAAGAGGATTTAAATCCTTTGCAGATAAGACAGAGATAAAATTTAAAGATGGAATAACAGCTATAGTAGGACCTAATGGAAGCGGTAAAAGTAATATTTCTGATGCAGTTAGATGGGTATTAGGAGAGCAAAGTGCCAAGACCCTTAGGGGAAGTAAGATGGAGGATATTATTTTTGCAGGAACTACTAATAGAAAACCTCTTGGCATGGCAGAGGTTTCATTAACATTAGATAATGAAAGTAATAAGTTAGATGTAGATTATTCAGAGGTCACTGTAACTAGGAGAGTTTATAGATCTGGAGATAGTGAGTATTATATAAATAAATCCCTATGTAGACTAAAAGATATTAAAGAGATTTTTATGGATACAGGTGTTGGTATTGATGGATATTCTATTATTGGACAAGGTAAAATAGATGAAATATTAAGTAATAAAACAGGAGATAGAAGACTCTTATTTGAAGAAGCGGCAGGTATTGTTAAGTATAGGACAAGGAAGCAAGAATCTGAAAGGAAATTGGAAAATACAGAACAGAACTTAACAAGGGTAGATGATATAATAAGTGAACTTGAAAATAGAATTCCATCCTTAGAAAGACAATCCAAAAAGGCTAAAGAATACATAAAATATAAGGAAGAATTAAGAGATATTGAAATAAACTTATACTTAAATGATTTTGAAAGTATTAAAGGGGATTTGGATTCCTTAAAAGAGCAACAAAGAATCGTCTTAGAACAATTAGAATTTTATATGGACAAAAAAAGAGGAGTTAATACGGAATTTGAAAAATTAAAAGGTGGAATGGATAATTCTGAAAATGCCATTAACAACTTAAAAAACAATATATTTAACATTAGTAACTTAATAGAAAAAAGAGAAGGTGAAACAAAACTTAACCATGAAAAGAAAACCAACATAATTCAGAATTTAGAAAGAATACATGAGGAAATTGAAAATATTAAAAATAATAAAAGAAATATTGAGGAAGAAGTAAAGAGAATAGAGATTGAGAGAAAAACTAATAAAGAAGTCTTAGAAGAGGAACGTTCCAATATTTTAAATAGAGAAAAGTCTTTAAAAGAGCTTATAGATAATATTACTTCCTATGAGGAGAATATGGAAACATATAAGGATGATTTAATTGAAATATTAAACCTCATAGCGAGCAAAAAAAGTGAAATAAGTAGTTTAGATACACTAAAAAGAAATTTAGAAAAAAGAAATGTGACCATAGAAGATGAAAAGAAAGAGTTAAGTAAAACAGAGAGGGAATTAAAAGAAGAAGCAAATGTTATATTAGAAGAATCAAATGCCATTAAAAATAAGCTTAGTGGCTTAAAAAAAGAGTATCACAACTCTAGTAACGAAATGGCAATAACTAAAAAATCCTATGAGTCATGTATAATGAAAGAAAATCAGTCTTTGCAAAATATTAGGGATTATGAGACTAAAAAGAAATTACTAGTAGAAATGCAAAGGGCATATGAAGGTTTTAGCAGGAGTGTAAAGGAAACTCTAAAGTTTTGCAAAGGTAGTGCACTCGGAAAAAACGTCCATGGTGTAGTAGGAGAACTTTTAAAGGTTCCAAAGGGATTAGAGGTAGCAGTAGAAGTTACCCTAGGTGCTACAATGCAAAACATAGTATGTGATACTCCTAAAAATGCTAAAGATATAATTGATTATTTAAAGAAAAATAATCTTGGTAGAGTAACATTTTTACCAATAGAAAACTTTAATATGGATAAACAAAGAAAAAGAGATAATATAAGTATATCTAAAAACATATTGGGATATGCAAGTGATTTAGTAGAGTTTTCCGAAGAGTATGATGGCGTCATGAAATTTTTATTAGGACGAACTATTATTGTAGATACTATTGAAACGGGCATAGAATTGTCAAAGAAGATAAGCAAGAAATATAAAATTGTATCTCTAGAAGGAGATGTGATTAATACTACTGGTGCAATCACTGGGGGTAGTTATAAATCTAAGACCTTAAACATTTTAAGTAGACAAAGGGAAATAGATGAGCTGGAAGAGTATTTAGATAATGAAAACAAAGTAAAAGAAGAAATAAAAAAAGAAAAGAAGCAAATTGTAGAAAAAATGAATGAATTAGAAGTTTTAGTAGATGAATATGGCAATAATATAAAAGTAACAGAGATGGAACTTATAAAAATAAACAATAAGATAGAAAAAAATAAGTATGAAATTAAGAATAGTAATATTCAAATAGAAAAAGTAAATAATGAAATTAAGCAAATTGAAGTGGATTTAAAGGAAACCCAAGTAGAAATAAAATTAAGGGAAGAAGAAATAAAAAGTTTGAAACTCAAAGAAGAAAGCATAAATAAGGGTGCCAATAAAAATAAAGATGAGCATGATAAAATAAAAGTACAAAAGGATCAATTAAATGATGAAATAACAACTTTAAAAGTTAGTATGGCTGCCCTTGTGGAAAAGGATAAAAATTATACAAAATCTAGGGAAGAACTAAGTAGAGAATTAGTAAAATCTCAAGGTAGTATGGAAATAAAGGTAAAAAATATTCATGAAATGGAAGCAGAAAAAGTAAATATAGAAGAGTTGCTCATTAAAATTAATACAGAAATAAAAGAAAATATAATATTAAAAAGTCAATATGAAATAAATCTAAAGAAAGAAATAGAAAATAAAGAAAATATATCCAATCTATATAATAGATTAAGTGAAGACTTAAAGAAAAATGAACAAGTAATAGGAGAACTACAAGATAGTAATCATAAAGTAGAACTAAGGCTTGCTAGGCTAGACATACAACAACAAAGTATTCTAAGCAAACTTTTAGAAGAGTATGAACTAGAATATGAAGAGGCTAAAGAATATAAAAATGACAAAATAAATATAGGAGAAGCATCTAAAGAAGGGAAAATCCTTAGAAGAAAAATAAAAGCTTTAGGAAATATAAATATGGATTCCATAGATGAATATGATACAGTTATGGGAAGATATGAATTTTTAACTACTCAAAAGGATGATTTAACTAATTCGATTAAATCTCTAAAGCAGGTTATAAAAGATATGGAAAATACAATGGAGAGTCAGTTCATTAAAACTCTTAATGAGATAAGAGTAAATTTTGATGAAATATTTAAATCATTATTTGGTGGAGGAAAGGCAGAAATTATTTTAATAGATAAGGAAAATATATTATCTAGTAAAATAGAAATTATAGCTCAACCACCAGGAAAGAAATTACAAAATTTATCCTTGTTATCAGGGGGAGAAAAGGCCCTTACAGCCATATCCTTATTATTTGCCATATTAAGAGTTAAACCTACACCATTTTGTATACTAGATGAAATAGAAGCTGCATTAGATGAAGCTAATGTATATAGGTATGCAGAGTTTTTAAAGGAATTTTCATCGGATACCCAATTTATTGTAGTTACCCATAGAAAAGGGACTATGGAGTCTGTAGATGCCTTATATGGGGTTACTATGGAAGATCAAGGTGTATCAAAATTAGTTTCCTTAGAAATGAAAGAAAAAATTAGTTAGTATGGAGGAATGAGTATGCTTAAAGGAATTTTTTCAAAATTCAAGAAAAATGAAGAGAGTAAAGAAATAAATAATCCTGAAGAAATTCAGGATACAAAAGAAGTAATAGAAGAAGAACAACAAGTTGAGGAAAAATCAGAAGAAATAATAGAGACAGAAGAAGTGGCTATGGATATGGCTTCTGACATGAAAGAAGAAGTCGCAAGTCCTAAAGCAGGATTATTTGAAAAATTAAAAATGGGTCTTTCTAAGACACGAAATGGAATAGTAGATAAGGTAGATAGTGTACTTAAGGCGTATAAAAAAGTAGATGAGGAACTATTTGAAGAACTAGAAGAAATTTTAATTACTTCTGATGCAGGGGTTAATACTACTATGGAAATAATAGATAGACTTAGAACTGAATCTAAAAAGAGAAAAATAACAGAATCAGAAGAACTTAGATATTTAATAAAAGAAATTTTAATAGACATTCTAACATTAGAAGAGAGTAATGAATTAAACGTATCCAACTCTCCATCTGTAATATTAGTTGTAGGAGTAAATGGTGTTGGTAAAACCACTTCAATAGGAAAAATTGCCCACAGAATGAAGGGTGAAGGAAAGAAAGTAATATTAGCTGCTGGAGATACATTTAGAGCTGCTGCCATAGACCAATTAGAAATTTGGTCAAATAGGGTAGGGGTAGATATTATTAAGCATCAGGAAGGGGCAGATACAGCTGCTGTAATATTTGATGCTATACAATCTGCAAAATCTAAAAATACAGATATTCTAATATGTGATACGGCAGGAAGATTACATAATAAAAAGAATTTAATGAATGAATTAGGTAAAGTTAGCAAAGTTTTAGAAAGAGAATTTAGTGAAGCTGCTAAAGAGACCTTACTCGTATTAGATGCTACTACAGGACAAAATGCAATTCAGCAGGCCAAAGTATTTAAAGAAGTAACTAATATTAATGGTGTAGTTCTTACAAAATTAGATGGAACTGCTAAAGGTGGGGTTGTTCTTAGTATAGCCAACGAACTTAATATTCCAGTGAAATTAATAGGTGTAGGAGAAGGAATGGAAGACTTACAATTATTTAATCCTAATGATTTTGTAAATGCTTTGTTTGGTGAATAGGCTTTAAAATTTAAGATTATAAAATAAAAATATAATTTAATTATAGAAATGTGTTGACATATAGTTCAATCTAAGATACAATACATCTGTAAAGCATAAGACCTTTACAGCAGGGAGGATAATACTAAATGGTAGACAAGATACTTGAGGTGAGTTTGCTCTATGACTTTTATGGTCAGTTGCTAACTTCTAAACAACAAGACGTGTTACAACTATATTATTATCATGATTTATCCCTAGGAGAAATTGCTGAACAACTAAGCGTAAGTAGACAGGCTGTATATGATAATATAAAAAGGGCTGAAAAGTTACTTAAGAGTTATGAAGAAAAGCTAAAGTTAGTTGAAAAATTTCTATTTACAAAGAGAAATATTGAGTGTATTTTAGAGTCTATAAGATTTGTTGAGTCAAAAGTAGATGATAAAGATAAAGAACTTTTAGATAAAATAGATTTAATAAAAGAAATAGCCTCAAATGTATTAGATGTTTAATTCTGGAGGTGGAGATAATGGTATTTGAAGGATTAGCAGATAAGTTGCAAAATGCTCTTAGTAAATTAAAGAGCAAGGGCAAAGTTACAGAACAAGATTTGAAGGAAGTAATGAGAGAAGTAAAGTTAGCTTTACTTGAAGCTGATGTAAACTTTAAAGTAGTTAAAGACTTTATTAAAACTATTAAGGAAAGAGCCATTGGTAGTGAGGTAATGGAAAGTCTTACACCTGGTCAACAAATTATCAAAATAGTAAATGAAGAATTAACTACATTAATGGGAACTTCACAAAGCAAATTGACTTTTTCATCTAATCCGCCTACAGTATATATGTTAGTAGGTCTTCAAGGGGTAGGTAAGACTACTACAGCAGGAAAATTAGGTGGATACTTAAAGAAAAATGGTAAAAAACCATTACTTGTTGCAGGAGATGTATATAGACCAGCTGCTATTAAACAATTACAAGTTGTAGGAAAGCAACTAGATATTCCTGTCTTTAATATGGGAGATAAGGTAAATCCTGTAAATATAGCAAAAGCTGGTGTGGAACATGCCATAAAACATGGTAATGACATTGTGATACTAGATACAGCAGGAAGACTCCATATAGATGAAAATCTAATGGATGAATTAGAAGGAATCAAAAAAGAAGTTAGACCTCAAGAAATAATCTTAGTAGTGGATGCTATGACTGGTCAAGATGCAGTTAATGTGGCAGAAAACTTTAATGCTAAACTTGGAATCGATGGAATAATCTTAACCAAGCTAGATGGAGATACTAGAGGTGGAGCTGCACTATCCGTTAGGTCTGTAACTCAAAAACCTATAAAGTTTGCCGGTATGGGAGAAAAGCTTAGTGACTTAGAACCATTTCACCCAGATAGAATGGCATCTAGAATTTTAGGTATGGGTGATGTTCTAAGTTTAATTGAAAAAGCACAAGCTAACTTTGATGAAAAGAAAGCTATGGAACTAGAAAAAAGAATAAAAAGTCAAGAATTCTCATTTGAAGACTTTTTAGACCAATTGCAGCAAATGAAGAGTATGGGGCCTATGAATCAGATATTAGAAATGATTCCAGGGGTTAATTCTAAGCAATTGAAAAATTTAGATATTGATGACAAGGAACTAGTTCATATTGAAGCAATTATTCAATCTATGACTCCAGCTGAAAGAAGGAACCCTTCTATAATAAATGGTAGTAGAAGAAAGAGAATTGCTAAGGGTAGTGGAACTAGTGTTCAAAAAATAAATAGTTTGTTAAAGCAATTTGCACAAACTAAAAAAATGATGAAACAATTTTCAGATATGGAAAAGAATATGAAGAAAGGTGGAAAGATGAAATTTCCATTTTTCGGAAGATAAATAAACATTAAAAGGAGGTGAATATAATGGCAGTAAAGATCAGATTAAAAAGAATGGGAGCTAAGAAGAAGCCTTTCTATAGAGTAGTAGTTGCAGATTCTCGTTCACCTAGAGATGGTAGATTCATTGAGGAAATAGGTTACTATAACCCAGTTTCTGAACCAGCTGAGGTGAAGATTAACGATGAAAAGGCTGTTAAATGGTTAAACAATGGTGCTCAACCAACTGATACTGTAAAGGACTTATTCAAGAAGTATGGAGTAATGGAAAAGTTCGAGCAGGCTAAGTAATTGAGTGTTACACTTTAGGAGGTGTAATAAATGGGTGAGTTAATTAAAACTATAGCTAAGGCTTTAGTAGATAACCCAGACGAAGTTTTCGTCAACGAAGTAGAGGGGAAGCAATCTCTAATTGTTGAATTAAAGGTTGCACCTGAGGATATGGGTAAAATCATTGGTAAGCAGGGAAGAATTGCTAAAGCAATTAGAACTGTAGCCAAAGCAGCTGCAACAAAAGAAAACAAAAGAATAGTGGTTGAAATTATTCAATAAAAGGATTAGGGAAACCTAATCCTTTTGTGTTTTTTTATTAGAATATTTTTCCTTGAACTAAGTGTGCTTTTTAAATATCTCCAAAAAAGAAGAAATTATGAATTATAGAGAAGTTCTATTTACCAAAATATGATATATATGGGTTATAAGAAAAAACAAACAAAATTTTACTTATTTTTATGTATTTTTATTACCTATAATTTAAAGTTTATAGGAAATTATATAATTATTAAGATAGTTTAGAAAAAAATTATTTTTAAAATATTTTTTCCAGGAGGCTTTTTTATTTTGAATATGTTTATAGGTCATAAAATAGAAAAAAATAAAGATGGATATACTATTACGTTGCACTTAGACCCTAGTGCTACACTTGCTGAATTTGCTAGAGAGTTTCAACCTAGACATGATGAAAAAGATAAATCATTAAATAAAGAGATACAAAAATATGTAAAAAGAAATTTTACCAATATTAAAATAAAAAAAGTAAATTTGATGGTAGGAGCGCTACTCCTTGCTTCAATGCCATTTACAAGTATAATGGCTGCTGAAAATGTTCCGACTACTCAAACTAATATAAGTCAGCAACAAATAGTAGATGAAGATGTAGTAGTAGATGAAGATGTAGTAGTAGATGAAGATGTAGTAGTGGATGAAGATGTAGTAGTGGATGAAGATGTAGTAGTAGATGAAGATGCAGTAGTAGATGAAGACGCAGTAGTAGATGAAGATGCAGTAGTAGATGAAGATGCAGTAGCAGAACCTGAAGACAATAAATCAGTAAATATAATGCTAAATAATGAGATGCAACAATATAATCAGGACCCTGTTGTAATTAATGGTAGAGTATGTGTACCCTTAGGTGAATTCATAAGAGATATCGGGGGCAGTGTTAGCTATGATGGGGCAACTAGAACTATACAAATTAGTCAAGGTGAGAGAAATCTTGAATTTGTTCAAGGGTCTAGCAC